>CAJGDF010000314.1 GCA_904502105.1 uncultured Clostridia bacterium | reverse complement strand
CGATACAGATATAAAGGAAAAGGGCGAGGCTGTTGCGGCTGCCGTTTCCCTTGAAGCACCCACTGTTTATCTCGACGGCGAGGAAAACAGCGTTTCCGTATACATTGATGAAGGAAAAGAGATCTTCAGAAAAGAGCCTTCATTATATTATGAGTGCCCTATCGACCCTGCAAAGATGTCCCTTCTCGTGTTCACCTCGGGAACAACAGGCAAGGGCAAGGGCGTTATGCTCTCCCAGAATGCTATCCTTGCAGACATGACTGCGGCGATCCCCTATATCGATTTCGCAGAAAAGACCGTTGGAGTTCTCCCTCCTCACCATACCTACGGATCAACTATTATGTTCATCGGTCACGTTATGATCGGATGTGAGGTTTATATTTCCTCAGGCCTCCGTTACGTGCAGAGAGAGCTCAAGCAGGAAAAGCCCGGCCATATGATCCTCGTTCCTCTTTATCTTGAAACGTTTTACAGAAAGATTCAGGCAAATATCAAGGATCAGGGCAAGGAAAAGCTTGTTAATAATATGATCAAGGTGTCAAACGGTCTCAGAAAGATCGGAATTGACCGCCGACGTCAGATCTTTGCTTCAATTCTTGAGGCATTCGGCGGCGAGGTCAAGACCATCATCTCAGGCGGCGCTCCCATCAATCCCGAGATCATCCATTTCTTTGAGGCTGTGGGTATCACGGTCCTCAACGGATACGGCATCACCGAATGCGCTCCCCTCATTTCCGTAAACTATTCAAAGAACGTGGTGGACGGAAGCGTCGGTAACGTTATCGATATTGATACCGTTAAGATCGACGAGCCCAATGAGGACGGCGAGGGCGAGATCCTCGTCAAGGGCCCCAACGTAATGCTCGGTTACTATAAAAATATGGAAGCCACCTGCGAGGCCTTTAAAAACGGGTATTTCCGCACAGGCGACTACGGTGAGGTTGATAAAAACGGCGTTCTTTATATCACGGGAAGAAAGAAGAATCTTATTATTCTTTCAAACGGCAAGAACGTATATCCCGAGGAGATCGAGAACGAGCTTGTTGCCTGCCCCGGCGTTCAGGATATTATCGTATACGAGGGTCAGTCAAAGAGAGGCCTTGCCCATAACGCCATCGTAGCTGAGATCTATCCCGATAAGGATTATCTTGAGAAAAACGGCATCACAGACGCCCGCGCCCATCTTATCCCCTTCATTAACGAATACAATAAGACCTGTGTTCCCTATAAGAAGATCGCCCACCTCAAGGTCCGCGAGGAGGATTTCCCGAAGAACACCCTTCGCAAGATCATGAGATTCAAGCTTGACACTACTATTGAATAACTATAAACAGAAAAGACCTCCGGCTTAGCCGGAGGTCTTTTTTGTTAAAATCGAGGTTGTGAGTATTTTTTATCCTACTTTGTAGCCGGTCACCGTCGCCGTGGCAGTCAGGTTACCGAGATCGTCGGTCACGTCAACTCGGTAGCAGGCCGAGCTTTTTCCGTCCTTTATGCAAACAGCTTTGGCAATCAGCCGCTCGCCCTTGGCAGCACCGAGGAAGGAAATATCGCTTCTGAGAGAAACGCACCCCATCTTTTCGTGGTTTGCGGCAACAGCAAAGGCAAAATCTGCAAGCATGAAATAAACTCCGCCCATAACAGCGCCCATTGCGTTGCGGTGTGAGGGCGTGACAGTGAGGCTGCAAACAGCGCTTTTCTCGCCGATCTCATCGATCGTCGTCCCGTTTTCCGTAGCAAAGCGGTCGTTTTCAAATATTTTTCTGATTTCTTCCAAGGTTTTCTTGTTTCCCATATGTCTGTCCTGTTTCTTAGAATCTGCACTGATAAGCTCTTTTTTGATTATATACCAAAAAGGTAATGAAATCAAGAAATCTGTTGTTATAAAGTAAGATGGTTAACAATGACTATACAAGCTATGAAATGCGCCTGCTTTCATCGGTATTTCGTCACTCATTCATCACTCGTTTACAGTTGCAAAACGAGTGATGAAATGATATAATATGAGTGAAGTGATGTTATGTTTAATAAAAAACCGCCCTTTGAGATCACAAACGAGATTTTGGACTGTGTTGCTGAGATATGCTAAAGAAAACAACATCCCATTCGTTGCAAAATAAATAATAGGAGCAAATATGGAAATCAGTTTGTCTATTGCTGCGATAGTTATCTCCATTCTTTCCGGCGCATTTGCATTTTTTACGTTTCTGTGGACGGCAAACAGAGATAGAAAGCAGGCAACTTTCGAGGCATATAATCGTTTACAATCAGAGGTGTTTGATAAATTAAATATCTATAGGCAGGATGAAATCAAAACCATTTGTCTGGATAATAAATCAACGGATTATAAAATAATCAGCGGATACCTGGCACGTATAGAACATTTTTGTGTGGGTCTCAATCGAGGAATATACGATAAAAACGTTTTTTATGCGCTTTCTCACGGATATTTTGACGGCTGCCAGATTCGTGGCAGAATAGAGCCTTTGATCAAAACCAAGAACAGTAATAAGAACACATCAGAAATGTTTT
>CAJGDF010000313.1 GCA_904502105.1 uncultured Clostridia bacterium | reverse complement strand
TTTCATCTTGAAAATTCTGCATTTGATGGCGTTCGTAACGATGAACGATTTGTCGAACTACTCAAAAAAATCAACTCCATGCCCGGAATTGAATATCCATAAAGTCAAAAGCCTTACTCTGTGTGGGAATGTGGTAGCCAAAGGCCGGAGTATTTTATATTGCAATATACCTTAGATTCCGAGATTCAGAAGAATGGTTGAAGCTTATGAAAACGATTAAGTCTTATGTTTTAATCGTTTTTATTATATTTATTATGTAATGTGTTATAGGCTTGAAATGTGGAGTATTTTATGCTACAATATACTATGAAGAGGGTAGAGGTATAATTTTTATCTTCTGTCCCGACTATACATGAATAGCTTTTTCCTTTTACATAATGGAGAATAAAATGAGTAATATTATAGAAATAACAGACTTTCTTGCGCCCGAGCTGGACGTATATGCAAGATTGACGGAGGTTCAGCTTCTGAATAATGAATTTCCCGAAAAAGGTTTATTTATAGCGGAAAGCCCAAAGGTTATCGAACGTGCGCTCGATGCAGGGTATGAGCCTGTTTCGTGCCTTATTGAGAAAAAACATATTGAGGGCGAAGGAAAACATATTCTTGCCCGTTTATGTGATGTTCCTGTTTTTACCGCTGAATTTGAGATTTTAACACAGCTTACGGGCTTTAAACTAACTCGTGGAATGTTGTGTGCAATGAAACGAAAGAAATTGTCTTCCGTTAAAGAAATCTGCGAAAACAAAAGCAGAATAGTCATTCTTGATAGAGTTATGAATCCAACAAATGTCGGCGCAATAATCCGATCAGCCGCAGCTCTCGGCATGGACGCTGTTCTGCTTACTCCCGGATGTTCAGATCCCTTATACAGACGTGCCGCAAGAGTCAGCATGGGAACAGTGTTTCAGATCGAATGGACTTTTTTGGAAAACGAAAGTCTTGATGAAATAAAAGATCTTGGCTTTAAAACCGTAGCTATGGCACTAAAAGACAATACTCTGAATATTAATGATCCAAGGCTTATGGCTGAAAGAAAACTTGCTGTCATTATGGGAACAGAGGGCGACGGGCTTTCCGATGAAACCATTGCGGATTGCGATTATACTGTAAAAATTCCGATGTATCACGGTGTTGATTCACTGAACGTTGCGGCTGCTTCCGCTGTTGCATTTTATCAACTCGGAAAAAAAGAATAAAGATCCTGCGTAATATATAAAATCTTCTCGATGATTTGATTTTTTTAATGTGAAATTTCGATTTTGTTCCTGTTCTTTACGGCCCTAATGTATCCGATCCTGAATGATATTCAACTTCTTGCAGAGCGGAGTTACCAGAGCTGTTGAATCATATAAAGAAAAGCAAATAAATTATTTCAAAAAATACGGTGATTCTATTTTCCGCACTTTTGCTATGTATGCAAATGATTTTCATGATTGATCGTCTGACAGTATAAAATAAAACAGGAGTCAACATCCACATGATGTGAGAGGTTGACTCCTGTTTTTATATGTTTTTACAACGGAAGAATATCCATAAACATCATGCCCATCAGAATTTCTGCTACAGTCCATCCTGTTTCGCTTGCAAAAGGCCCCCAGGTTTCATCGTGTGGACAGCCATACACCTCTTTGAGGTTCATGTCAAAACCGCGACACCATGAGCCGTTTATTTTTGTGTTTGAACTGTGAAGTTGAGTGTTTATGCAGAAGCGAACAATGTTCTCCCATAAATCCTTGAACCAAATGTCTCCTGTTGCATAATATGCATAGGCAAAACCGATTGGAAGCCAGTTCATTGAATACAGAAGATCTGCCACGGGATCTCCGTTTTCTGTTAACAGAGAACATTCTGTTGGAGAAATTCTTGAATATTTTGCTTTGTATTCTGTATCCCATTCATAATATCCGCCGAATGGGTGCTTGAATTTCTCAAGATCGGAAACTACTCTGTAGAGCATTTCTTTATGCTTTTCTTCTCTTGTTACATCATAAAGAACTGCCAACGGGAAAATCAAACGGCATTTTTCCTGTGTTTCACTGTGTTCAAGCTCCGTATCCGGATATGCTGTCATTAACGATTCAAGACCGCGTATTCCTATCTCAAGATATACCGGATTATTTTGGTATTTATGTGCCAAAAGTAATGCTGCGAGCAGATATGAATTGTGATGTACAGAAACGGAGCTGAAATTCGCTTCTCTGTGTTCTGCAAAGGTTTCTTCTGTCATTTCGGGCATATCAAATCTGGACTTACGGCATCCGTCCTTAGCTGTGAGATTTACCATTGCATTCAAAGATCTGCAGATCTCAGGATATAATCTGTCATCGTTTAAGAAAAGGCATTTATACAGACCGGAAAGAACACATCTTGCGATATCGTCCTGATAGCATACGTTCCATGCCTCGTCGCTCCAGCGCATAAAACCGTTGAAGAGTCCTTCTTTTATCATCATTGTATTATACGTAAAATCATCCAGATTTTCGGAGATTTTCTTTGCCGAGGCATCCTCGAACATATGGCCGTATATTCCGAATG
>CAJGDF010000312.1 GCA_904502105.1 uncultured Clostridia bacterium | reverse complement strand
TTGTATGGCATCGATAACCGAACATCTATCGGCTTTACCAAATGGATGATTTGATTTAAAAAATCTTTTTTTAGTATTGTTTTGAAATTTAAATTGTGATATACTATCTATAACAAAATAGGTGGGGGCATTTCCCTCATTTATAAGGAGACAGATATGAAATTTACCAAAGGCTTTTGGAAAGACAGAAAAGGTGTTCATGTAAACAGTACTGTACAGGTCCGTGAAACACGTATTCTTGATAATAAGATATACTTATATACAGTTCCATACGGTGCGAATGTTCCCACTATAGGCGGTGCCGTTATTGAAATGTTTATATCTTCACCGCAGCCCAACATTATAAGAACAGAGGCATACCATTTTAAAGGCAGTAATCAGAAAATACCTCAGTTTGATCTGAATTTTGCAGATGTAACGCCTGAAATTGAAGATACCGAAAAATATGTTTCCATGAAAAGCGGAGACACAAAGCTTGTAATAACCAAAAATCCTTGCACATTTACATATTATTATAAAGACAAAAGGTTGACAGGTGTTGCAAACCACAATAATTCTGCATCGATAAGCACTATAGCTGTTCAGGATGAAAATATGATTGATAAACAGCTTGACCTTGAGCTTATCGGAGGCAGTGGAACTGCTTTCAAAGCATCAAATTTCATGCGTGTCCAAATGGAACTCGGTATGGGCGAAAAGATCTACGGTATGGGCGAAAGATTCACCCCTTTCGTTAAAAACGGTCAGTCTGTAACCATATGGAACGAAGACGGCGGTACAAATACCGATATTTCGTATAAATCTATACCTTTTTATGTAACCAACAGAGGCTATGGTGTGTTTGTAAATGACTCGGGTCCTGTATCTTATGAGGTTGGTTCGGAGCAGGCATCGAGAGTTCAATTCTCAGTACCGGGCGAAAAAATAGATTTCATGGTTATCGGCGGCGAAAACATGAAGGATGTTATCGGCGGTTACACCACACTTACCGGCAAGCCTGCACTTCCGCCGGCATGGTCATTCGGTTTATGGCTTACAACATCTGCATCTTCGGATTATAATGAAGAAAAAGTTATGGAACTTATCGACGGTATGAGAGACAGGGGAGTTCCGCTTCATGTTTTCCTTTATGATGCTTTTTCAATGAAGGAAAATACTTGGGTAAGCTTTGAATGGGACAGAAAAATCTTCCCGAATATTGAAAAACAGTTAAAGGTGTTAAACGAAGAAAGGAACATCAAGCCTTGTTTCTGGCTTAACTCCTATATTGCTCAAAGATCTCCTCTTTTTGATGAAGCAAAAGAACTCGGTTATATGCTTAAAAAGCCTAACGGAGATGTTTGGCAGTGGGATGAATGGCAGTCCGGTATGGGTATAGTTGACTTTACTAATCCCGATGCTTGCGAATGGTTCAAGAATAAGCTCCGTCCTCTCCTCGATCAGGGTATAGTATGCTTTAAAACAGACTTCGGCGAAAGAATTCCTACCGATATAGTTTATCATGATGGCAGTGATCCTCTTCGTATGCATAACTATTATACATATTTGTACAACAAATGCCTGTTCGAGCTTCTTGAAGAATATTACGGCAAAAACAACGCTTGCCTCTTCGGACGCAGCTGTACTGCAGGCAGTCAGAAATTCCCCGTTCATTGGGGTGGAGATCCTGATGCAAACTATCAGGATATGGCGTTGTCTCTCCGCGCTGGCTTGTCCTTGTGCCTTTCAGGTTTCAGCTTCTGGAGCCACGATATCGCGGGCTTCGGCGGCCTTGCAACCGCTGATTTGTACAAGAGATGGACGGCTTTCGGCTTGCTTTCAACACATTCAAGACTTCACGGTATCGCTCATAAGGTACCTTGGCTTTTCTCCAAAGAAGGGGAGGAAAACGGCGAGGAATCCGTTGCTGTACTTAAAGCCTTCACAGAACTTAAATGCGCACTTATGCCTTATATTTATTCAGCGGCAGTAACATCTCACGAAACGGGCATTCCCTCAATGAGAGCAATGGTTCTTGAATTCCCCAATGATATTTTCTGCGAAGATATTGAAAGTCAGTATATGCTTGGCGAAAATCTCTTGGTTGCACCTATTTTCAATGAGGACAGTCTTGCAAAATACTATCTTCCCAAAGGCGAATGGACACATTTGCTTTCAAATGAAGTAAGACAGGGCGGAGAATGGATCGAGGAAAGCTACGATTATTTCTCACTGCCTTTGTTTGCTCGTGAAAATTCGATAATCCCTGTTGGCAATAACTGTAAAGATACCGATTATGATTATACTGACGGGCTTACACTCAATATTTTCTCTTTAAAAGATAAAGCAGAAACAGTTATCTACAATAAAAACGGAGATCTTGCACTTAAAGTTTCCGCATTGAACGAAAACGGAAAAGTTACCGTAACACTTGACGGAAAATATAATGATCTTAAGATCTGCATGAGAAATATTGAAAAAGCAAAAAATGTAAACGGTGCAGAACAGGTAAATGGCGAATATGGCGTTATTCTTAACGTTAACAGTGATTTTGTATCTTTTGAAATATGTT
>CAJGDF010000311.1 GCA_904502105.1 uncultured Clostridia bacterium | reverse complement strand
TTTTTTTCATTAGGAAGCCGCCTGTATTAATAATTTTTTTATTTCGTATTGTTTTGACAAATTAATCTAAATATACATCTGCAATTGTTTTTGCTCGGGAAACAAGCTGTTTTTCCGCAACAGTATACTGAATATTTTCTTCTTTCTCAAGAGCCTCACTGGGTTTAGATACAAGGAAAGAATTCCATATACCGAAAATACCGTCCATTGTCGGGAAGAAATATGTGTGATCAGCATCGGAAAGAGAATGGAAGAACTCAGCATCACGTCTGTCAAGGAAGTAGTTAGAGTGAAGATAATCAATTATATCCTCACTTGTTTCGTAACCCTCAAACGGTTCATATATAGCATCAAGAACAACTGCGGTAGCCTCGGGATCGGGTGCTGTTATGGGAATACAAATTGTAAAGTCGGTAGATTCGCAATAGTTCTGATACCAACCGGGATCAGCATCAGGACCGGAGGGATAAGGGATTACGCCGAAATTGTTAAGATGATATGCGATAGAATCTGTATTGGCAAGAACTTCAAAAGCCTCAACATTACCGAGGACTGCAAGTCCATCAACGAGAGCAGGAAGACCTTCCATTATAAGAATATTTTCGGAGGTAGGACCATTCAGCCAATCATAGAACTGATTGAGAGCATCAAGCGTTGTAGGACTGTAGAGACCTAAATTGAATGTTCCGTCATCGTTATAAGTAAAATATCTGTCGCCGTTTGAAAATGCAACAGATCTTGCAAATCTGCTTTCATCTGATGCAAAAGCATAGATTTTCTCTCCGCCCAGAGAAGTAAGTTCATATTCGGTAAGAACTTTAGTAAAAGTATCCCAAGTCCATTCACCGTTTTCAAAATAGTCTCTGGGGTCGGTGGTATTCAACATATTAACGTAATCTTCATTAATAGCTATTACACCTGAAACAGAGTTCTGTGTGCGAAGAGGATGCTGCGCGGGAACAACACCGTAAACCGCACCGTTCCACATTGTTGAAGCAAGAAGATTTCTGTTACCCCATTTTGCTTCGTTTGTAACATCCATATTGTCAAGTGTTGTGAGATCAACAAATATACCCATAGGGATATAAGAAACAAGCCAATAAGATTCTTCCTGAATAATATCGATAGAATATGTTCCGGAAGCTACATCAAGATATGCCGCCTCCCCTGCTCTGTTAACAGTTTTAAATTCAAAAGTGCAGTTATGTTTTTTTGAAACATCACGAAGTCTTTCAGCAGCAAGATCCGCAAACTCCGTGTTGTTTATATAACTGAGTGTATTGTCTTCACCTTCGAAGAAATAGTCGGCAACAACAGCAAAAACAAAGTTTTTCCCGTCAAGATCAATATCACCGTCTATCTCCGAAAAGTAATCGGGAACTATTTCTTCCGCCTTCTGTGAACCACAGGAAACACAAAGAAATGAGAATACAAAGCAGAGAAAAAGAGCTATTATTTTTCTCATAGAAAATCTCCTATTAAATTTTTACTTTATTTAACATAATATCATATAAACGTTATTTTGTCTATACATTGTTTAATTTCATCATAAAAATGTCAAAAAAAGACCTTTTACATTGAAGTAAAAGGTCCTAAGGATATAACTAATTATCTTATTCGCCGTAAACAGCATATCTGCCGGCATAATGGTTTACAAGATATTCCGATACAAGTTGGTCATACTGGCTTTCGTACGATTCAAGGATCGAAGAAATAGGATTATCCTCTCTTACAGCCGCCTGTACTGCGACTCTGCCGTCTTCCCAGAAAAATCCGTAGTTTGCATTTCTGACAGTATTGATAAAAATTTCGGCATCTCTTTTATCAAAAAAGATTTCATCTGCCATATAATTTGCTATATCATCTTTTGTTTCAAGTCCTTCAAAAGGTTCAAACATCATATCAAGAATCATCGCAGAAGCTTCAACATCGGCTGTATTAACAGGAATACATGTTGTATATGCCATCTGAGAATATCCGCTTGAAAATTCACCGGAAACAGCATCGGGACCTTGAGGGAAAGGAAGTATGCCGATATTATCCATCTGATACATCAAAGAGTCTGTGGTACCGATAATATCAACATTATCCATAACAGCCATAACAACATCGCCGTTGATCATATAAGAACCTTTATTTGTACCGGCATCGGGATAAATGAAATCTTTACAAGTTACATTATATATTTCCTGTGCACGTTCCAATGCAACTCGACCTTTTTCTGTATATGCACCGCAAACGACCTTACCGTTTTCATAAGTAGAGTAAGATACACCGTTTGAGTAAAGCATATTAACAGCAAAGTCAGCATCGTGACAGTGCATTCCGTAAACTGTTCTTCCCGCATCCTGATAGGTATATAATTCGAGAGTTTCTTCCAACTTATCCCATGTCCACTCGCGGTTATCGACATATTCACGGGGATCCGAATGACCTAATTGGGATACAAGAGTTTCATTCACAGCGAATACAGAATATGTTGTGCTGTAAAGCAGATTGGGCCATGCAAAAGGAACAACACCGTAAACATCATCTTTCCATATCATCGGTT
>CAJGDF010000310.1 GCA_904502105.1 uncultured Clostridia bacterium | reverse complement strand
TGTTCGTTGCCGTCTTTATCGAGAACAGCTGCATCGTAAACGGTCTTTGCTTCGTCCTTGGATGCGGGCTCTGTACCTCTTACCTCGAATACAGCTTCATATTTATCGCCGTCTTTAAGTGTGAAGTGATACATTTTAGCCTGGATACCGCCGTTCTTGATACGGAAGTTGGTCAAAAGACGGTAGTTACCGGGAACGAGAGCGATACCTTCATCGGGAAGCTGTTCGGTTTCTGTTCTTCTGCGGCGGAACATGGGAACGGGAGTGAATACGCCGTTTTCGTAACGTTCGAGATGAGCGTTCTTGTATGCTTCTTCGGTGCCTACGAAGGTGGGAAGAAGAGTTGCGGAACGTTCTGCGCTGAGGGCTACGCCTCTCATGGAGAACCATTCGCCGTCTTTCCAGTATTCAACCTCGCCTGTGTAAGATGTTCTTGCGGGAACACCGAGGCTTCGGCAGATAGCGGTTTCGAGAACGGATTTGGAGAACTGAGAGCCGCGTTTTGTAAGAAGAAGATTATAGGGAAGAGCTACGAGAGTATCGTAGTCGCATGTTGCGCTGACGCTGATCTCGTTTTCAACGTATGTATGAACAGAGGAAGGATCGTTGATGAATGCCTGCTTCTGTTCTTCGCTGAAGAATGCTTCGATAGCTGCGGAGTAGTCGGAAAGCCATTCGTTTGCGATACGGATAGCGAGAAGATGACGTTCAAAAGTAAGTCTGTTGTCGGCAAAAGCGGGAGCATATTTCATCTGATGAGCAAAATGCTTTTCGAGAATGATGTTATCGCAGTCGCCAAAGTCCTTACGGCTGAGAGTCTTTAAGAATGCGCACTTATCAGCGATATTTGCGGGATCGTCGATGAAAGCGATGATCTTTTCGGAGTTGCCCTGGGCATCGATGAGGAACTGCTTGATATCAGCGGCAAATTCGGGATATTTATGGAGGAGCTCGTGATCGCTGTTTTCGTTAAAGAAAGTATTCTTGTAATCGATACGGATCTGTTCGGCAGCCTTCTGACGTACCTGGAAAGCTTTAACGATCTCTTCTGCATTTGCGGGACGTTCGAAATCTGCAAGTTCGGACGGTGCGGGAGGAATAAGATCGAAGTCGAATTCAGCGGGAAGTCCGTCAAAATAAGTAGCATTTGCCCAGTCAAGGGTAACGTTATCGGTTTCGCGAACGTCGATCTTACCGTAAAGAACTTTATCGTCCAATGTTGCGGTGATAAAGAGGTCGCCGTAACCGGTTGTGAAGTAGACCTTACCTGCTTCGTCTGTAAGACTGTCGGAGAAGTCGTAGAGAGAACCGAAGTTGATAAGAGCCATTTCTACGCGGACATCTTTTTTCGGAGCGCCGTTTTCGATAACGGTGCAGGTGATGTCACGGGTCTTTGCATAGATGTCAAGAGTGTTGAGCTCTTTGATCTTTGTGGTTGTCTGAACGAAACGGGAGTTTTTGGGAAGGAAGCCGGAGAATACTCTGGTGTTTGTGAGCATTGCTCTGGATGCGGGCATACGGAACCAACCGGTGTTAAGGAAAGCATCGGGTTCGCATGCACCGATATAGCACCATTTGCCGTCAACAAGAACTTCAACCCATGCGTGGTTACTTTCGGAAGCAGCCCAACGGGGGGTGTAGCACTGTCTTGCGGGGATGCAGCATGCACGGAGAGCAGAGGTAAGGAATGTGGATTCTTCGCCGCATCTGCCGTTGGTGTTTCTCATCATTGTAAGAGGAGAAACTGTTCTCATATCGGTAGAGGAATAAGTAGCTTTTTCAAAGCACCAGAGGTTGACCTCAAGAGCAGCTTCGCCCATGCTGAGATCCTTGATTCTGGGCCATACTTCTTCAAAAATGATGCCGTTGTAATGTTCGAGGTTTTCGTTGTTAACACGCATCATAAGAACGAAGTTGAGGAATGTTTCGGTATCGATACCGTCTGCCCAGGGAACGAGAGCGAGGTTCTCAAGACAGGTATGAACGTGGTTGTAGAAAAGTTCGCCGGACCAGTTTGTAAGGTCGGTCATGGGAAGATAAGCAATAAGGAATTTAAAGCAGTATTCTTCAGTTTCGTTTACACATCTGTTGATATCGTTGCAAACGTCGTATCTTCTGCCGGCAGCAAGCTCTTCGGCAATTTTATAGTCGGCATCAATGCGAGCCTTTTGTTCAGCGGTAAAGGTAATCATAGTTAAATCACCATCCATAAAGATTTTTAAATTATTTTTTTATTTGATATAAACAAGACCGTCGTGACGGATATAGATGTTTCCGCCGCCTACAGCAGGAATATGAGCCTCGTAAGTGTTGGAGGTCGTTTCGATAACGGGATCGATAGCGGGATCATCGTCACCGCAAAGCTCTTTTATATCTTTGCAGAAGCAGCCGTGCTGCTGGAAATAATTCTTTTCCATATAATAAAGCTTGCGAAGTTCCCATTTAAGATATTCGTTTTCGGGGATCTTGAATTCGGGCTGAGTTTTGTTTTCATCCTGGAAATAGAGGAAGCCATAAAGCTCGGGCATATGCATATTTATGCGGCCGATGGGAGACCAG
>CAJGDF010000309.1 GCA_904502105.1 uncultured Clostridia bacterium | reverse complement strand
CCAGACCG
The DNA here is from genome assembly GCA_904502105.1 of uncultured Clostridia bacterium. Lineage (GTDB taxonomy): Bacteria > Bacillota > Clostridia > Oscillospirales > UBA644 > HGM12619. The sequence goes on along the minus strand of CAJGDF010000309.1, from coordinate 2,554 downwards.
TACCGACCGTTATACCCACTGCAGCAAGGATCGCGCCGACGAGCATATATGTAAAATCGGGAAAGATAAACACATATGCCAAAGATGCCATTCCGTCAACGGATTGAGGTGTTTGAACATAGCTTACGAACGGAACGGTAAGAAACGTTAAAGCCGCTGCAAGAATGCAGAACCAGTTGCCCTTGCCGAAATAATCGTTTTTTGCAACGATGACCGTTCCAAGAATCAGAATAAGCGGCAATACGATCCATTTTAAAATAAAATTCAGATCGGCAGCAAAGGGCGCTTTTACAAGCCACGTTATGAGCAAAGCGATCGCCCATACAATGAAGTAAGCCGAAAATAAAATATTTTTTTCGACCCTTCGCTTTGCATTGACGGTGTTTGTGCTTTCTTCAAGAAATTCGCAATAATTTTTATCCACAGATACTTCCTCCTTCAGCAGATGATCGAGGCTGACCGAATAGATATCGCTCATTTTAATAACGCTTATTATATCGGGATACGATTTATTGTTTTCCCAATTTGAAACAGTCTGCCTGCTGACGCCGAGAAGCTCTGCCGCCTGTTCCTGTGTCAAACCTTTTTCCGTTCTTGCGTTTTTTAACTTGATACCTATTTCCATTTCTCTCTCCTGCCGCATGATTTACATCATTAAGTATACTTTTTTTCGGTAAAAAGTCTACCAATTCGATTTTACATTATCTGAATTTCGTGTCAAAATGCTTTTACATCGGAATATTTATATGCTTAAACAGTGATTAAAGCCGCCCAAACGGTCTTTATCCGCCAAAGCTCTGCCGTGGCTGAAACCAAGGATCTTTATGCCTTTATCTACGGTATTTTTATAGATCTTTTCCATATCGTTGCACTCGGGCTGAGACATATTGATACCGTAAAGGCCTTTGAGCTCGGAAAGGATATCGATATAATGGTCGCCTCTGCCGCAGAAATGAACGATGCCTCCGTCGTAATAATCAAGAAGCTTCTGATCATACGGTGCAGAAAATTCTCTGTAAATTTCAGGAGAGATGTTCATTGCACTGTCGCTTCGTAAAACGATCGTTCCCTGATGGCAAAGCCCGCCCCAATGATGGCTTAACACGGAATTTCGCGGAAAAAGCTCGTACCACTTGTCCATAAAAGCAATATATGTATCGGTTATAAGCGAAAGAATCGAATGTGCAAGATCGGGATCATCGTAAAACGCATAAAACATCTCACAGCCCCACAAAAGCTCGCATACATCGAGCGGCCCCTGAGTATCGGGATGATAAACATTAACGTATTTTTTTATCTTCGGATATTTTTCAAAGATCTCGGCACACATCTCACCGAACTCAAGAACATTTTTGCCGAACCCGTTCATCAGATTCGGAATACCGTTTTCTATAAATTCACGGATCTTTTCGCTGTCGTTCAACGGACGTGTGGTGGGCAAGGTATTGTTTTCATACGGCATTATAAAGATCTCTGCGCCGAAAAGAGATGTCATTATACCCGTGCCGTAATTTGCACGGATGCAAAGGGTATTATGAGTGCCGTTAAGAGCACCTGAAACACCTGCAAGCTGACCGCGAAGCATAAGATCATAATCTTTTACAGCATCGTTTATATTGATAAACGGGGGTTCGACAGACGGCACAGACAGCTTTTTGCGATTCGGGCAAAATATCTCGCCCTCAAATCTGCCATATGTAAAATCAAGCCACTGTTTTTCGAGATCCTCCTCGGTTTCGGGATCGATCCTGCGTTCAATATCTTCTATAAGAGATAAGGTTTCTTTAGATATATGCATAATCAATCTCCTACTATAATAAAGCCATACGGTTCGATCTCAAATGTTTTTTCATTCTTCTGTTCAACACCCGAAACGAGAGATTTTTCAGCATCCATAGGAATTTCACCGCTTAATTCAAATGTACGGGATTCATTTCTGGGGTTACAGATAAACCAAAGCTTTTTACCTTCATATATACGGCTGAATGCAATAATATCATCAGGGCAATCGGTATCAATCCATTCTGTTTTACCGTAAACAAAGCGAGGATCTTCTTTGCGGAGAGCATTAAGTTTTTTTAAGAGGGCCTGACGTCTGAGTGAATCGGGTGTATTTTTAGCCGCATCGTCACGGGAAGTAAATTCATATTTGCCGGGATGGAATCGGTTTGCAAACATATTTATTTTTGCGGTATCTGCAAGTTCGTTACCGCCATATATCATAGGAATCCCATTAATGGAGTAGTTAAGTGCAAAAACCATGTCCATGCCGCGATGACCTGCAAGGACATCCATTCTGTCGGGCCAGTCGGTAACGGTGTCGTGATTTTCGAGGTCTCTAAGTATAAAACCGCCTGCGGGGCATCCATTCTCAACTCTTTCCCAATCGGCACGGAAATCGGATGCTTTTTCACCGTTTAGAAGAACATCATAAAGATGATTATGCCATGAAAAACCATACAATGCATTAAATGCAGTAAGAACAGAAGAACCGTTTGAGCCTTCATTGAGAAGAACGGCATCGGGCTTTACTGCTGTTATTCTACGGTAGCCT
>CAJGDF010000308.1 GCA_904502105.1 uncultured Clostridia bacterium | reverse complement strand
GTTACGTTTTTACAGTGCCAAAAAGCATCCTTTGTTTTCAATTCACAGTTCTTCAACGTTGCGTTTTCTATGTATTGGAATGAGTATTTTCCGTTAAGAGACATACCGTTGAACGTTGCGTTTTTGCATTCAAAGAAAGGATACATTGAAGTCAACGAGCTGTTTTCGACGTTCAGTCCGGTGCATCTCCAACCAAATTCTTCGGAAACAATTTCGCAGTTTTTTAAATCGGTGTCGATGCATTCTCTCAAGGCTTTTATTCCGTTGAGTTTACTGTTTTCAATTGTAACACCTTTATCGTACCAGAGGGCAGCTCTGCACGTTTCATAAAGTCTGCAGTTGTTTATATTGCCGTCCGTAACGTGCCAGAAAGGATATCTAAGCTTGAAATCACAGTTTTCAACTTTTATCCCATTACACTCTTTCAGCGCAGATTCACCGTCTGCAGGACCGTCAAACGTACAATTTTCGACAGTAGCATTCTCAATCCCGTACAAGGCTCTTTCTTCGTCATATATTTTATCTTTGTATATCATATTGAATCTTGTCCTCTATTTCTTTTTATAGTATTATATCACTTTTTTTGTTAAGTTTCAAGACCCAAAACCGTTATAATTGTGTTTTTAAATGAAAAAACTCAAAACCAAAGGCTTTGAGTGAAAAATCAGTTAAATCTGTTCAAGTTCTTCTTGTATGGTTTTTAGTTTTGAGTTGATCTTTTCAAAGGTGCTGTAAAATGCTTCCAGTTCTTCTATTGAGAGACCGTCTTCGCATTTTGACAAAACACCGATGATCAGTTCGTTGAGAGACTTATAGACCTCATTTCCTTTGGGAGTGATAACGTATCTGATCTTATATTTACGGCTACCGCTTTTTTTATCGGGAGAAATGTAACCAACTCTCTGCAGATATGCCACGGTTTTAGATATTTGAGACTTATCTTCTTTGCAAAGATCACAAAGTTCTAATGCAGTATGTCCTTCGGGGTTTTTTCCGATATAATAGAGGCACATTACATGAGAACCCTTCATTCCGAAGCTGTTCATCTCATAGGCTTTTATTCTGAGAACGTATTTGTATGCCAGGGATATGTTGGATGTGAATTCTTCAAATCTGCGAATCATTATATTTGAACCTCACAATATAAAATCTTCTAATTACATTATACAGAATAATTGTTTCATTGTCAACAATTATTTTACGAGTTCAAAGTTTCTCAAAAGATACTTTTATTATAATAATTTTCGGGTTGACTTTTTTGAATTTTAGGTGTATAATTTATACTGAAGGTGTTTTTATCAGGAGGTATCAGGATTTGGCAGAGCAGAAATTAACAAATAAAAAAGATATGAATATGCTTGAAGGTCCTCTATTAAGTAAAATTATAATGTTTACTTTACCGCTCATGATAACAAATCTTTTGCAGGTTTGTTATTCAGCGGCTGATATGATAATTGTAGGATTTTCAAATGTGGACGGGGCTCTCGGTTCTATCGGAACAACGGGTGCTCTTATAAACTTAGTTGTAAACGTTTTTATAGGCTTTTCTGTCGGTACAAACGTTATAGTTGCCAGAAATATTGGTAGAGGCGATAAAAAGGCAACGGAAAATGCAGTACATACTTCAGTTTTGTTCGCTTTGATCAGCGGTATTCTCTGTGCGATCGTCGGCTTTTTTATCAGTCGTCCGGTTCTTGCAATGATGGGAAATGAAGGACATATACTTGATTTGTCGTCTCTTTATACAAGAATTTATTTCTTGGGTACTCCTTTTATAGCAATGACAAACTATCTTATTGCTATTTTAAGAGCAAAGGGTGACACTAAGACTCCTCTTTATATTCTTTCAGCCTCAGGTCTTTTGAACGTTTGTCTTAATCTTGTTTTTGTTCTTGTTTTCAAGATGTCTGTTGACGGAGTTTCTCTTGCAACGGTAATATCGAACATTATGTCTATGATCCTGCTGTTCATCAAGCTTTTGAATGACGAGAGCTGGTGCAGAATTCAATGGAATAAGTTGAAAATGACGAAGTCTTCCATTATGGATATAATTACTGTCGGACTTCCTGCAGGTGTTCAAGGTGCTCTTTTCTCCGTTTCGAATATTCTTATTCAGTCCTCTCTTATCGGTATAAACAATACTCTTTCTCCCGGTGGTTCTGCAGTAATTGATGGACATGCTGCTTCAGGAAGCCTTGAAGGCTTTGCATACACTGCGACGAACGCGGTTTGTCAAGCAGCTACTACATTCACAAGTCAGCATTTTGGTGCTCGTAAATTTAAACGTATCGGTCTCGTAATGCGTGATTGCTATATAGTTACAGGTATTGTCGCTCTTATATGTACCGGTGTTATTTTCGGCTTTAAAGATGTTCTTATCGGTTTGTACGTTTCCGAACCATTGGCGGTCGAAACTGCAGTGATCAGAAATTATATTCTTATCATACCTTATTTTACTCTTGCTTTTATGGAAGTTGGCTCAGGTGTAGTAAGAGGATTGGGTCGTTCAATTACTTCAACCGTTGTTTCTCTTATCGGTTCTTGCTTGCTTAGAGTCGTTTGG
>CAJGDF010000307.1 GCA_904502105.1 uncultured Clostridia bacterium | reverse complement strand
GGTCGAAGAAAAATATATCTACAACGAAGTTATAAACCAACTGCACCTCGACCTCGGTGTCTCGCGCTACACTTTGCAGATATTCGCGGCGTTGATATTCTTAACAACTATCGTCTTCGGCGTTTACTACATAGACAAGATCAAAAATATTATCAATGTAAAAAAATTCCTCGGTTATTCGAGAAAAATGATATTTGTCGATACGGCAGGGGAGTTTATGTTCCTTTCTTTGATTTCATTCGTCGTCGGTAATGCTTTGATGTGGATACTTTCAAAGACATTGCTCAAAGATTTTATCCTCTTTTCCGCATTCAGAATAAATTTACCGGTACTTACATTCTCATTCGGTATGATCTTACTTATCGCATTCCTGTTCTCTGTTCTCGCAATCAACAAATCCTTCAGAGGTTCTGCGAGAGATTTGAAGAGGGGATAGAAGAGTGTGAAAAAATGTGAAAGAGATATTGACAATAAGAGATATTTATGGTATAATACAAGTGTAAAAAGTTATTTTTCTTGAATTTACGAATTTAAATATTATCCAAGGAGGTTTATCATGGAAAACATTATCACTTTAAAAGGTATTTGTAAAACATACGGTAAAGGCGACGGTCTTGTAACCGCGCTCCGTCCTATCGATCTCGATATCAAAAAAGGCGAAATGCTCGCAATCATGGGTAAATCCGGCTCAGGTAAATCAACGCTCTTAAACCTCTTGGCAGGGCTTGATACTCCCGACAGCGGTGAATTTATCTACAACGGCGAATCAATCAACACAAAAAATCAGAACAAGATGGCAAAATTCAGACGTAATGACGTAGGCTTCGTTGTTCAGCATTTTGCATTGATCGACGAATACTCTGTTCAGCAGAATATCGGTCTTCCTCTCCGTTACGGAAAACTCAAAGGCACATCAACAAAAAAACGTATCAAGGAGATCGCAGAACGTCTCGAAATTTCCGAAAAATTGAGAAAATATCCTTCTCAGCTTTCGGGCGGTCAGGCACAGAGAGTTGCTATTGCAAGAGCTATTGCGCATAAACCGTCAATTCTCCTTGCCGATGAACCCACAGGTGCGCTCGACGAAGAAACCGGCAAGAGCATCATGAATCTCTTCCGCGAGATCAACAAAGAGGGTACAACAGTAATCGTTGTAACCCATGACGCAAACGTCGCATCGTTCTGTCAGCGTACAATCAGACTTCACGACGGTAATATTATCGGTGAAGAAACAAATGTAACCGCATAATCAGAGCGCGTAAAAATTTGTTGAATTAAGATAATTAAACAGGCTTTTTCTGCTTAAAGGGTAGGGGAAGCCTGTTTTTTATAGTTTTCAGCCTGAATGTTATCTGTAAATATTCGTTTTATTAATAAAAAATAGAAAAAAATGAAAAAATATTCAAAATAGTACTTGAAATTGTTTTGATAGTGTGGTATAATATTAAAGAATAATGAAGAATGATGAAAAAAGTCATATTGTCAGTTATTCACCAACATTTTTAATCTGGAGGACAGATATAATGAAAAAGCTCATCTCTTTAGTGCTTGCTCTTGCGACCGTATTTGTACTTGTTGCATGCAGCGGCGGCACCGCAATGACTATGGGTACCGGCGGTACTGCAGGTACATACTATGGTTACGGCGGAATTCTCGGCAACCATATTAAAACAACTGCCGGCATCACCGTTAACGTTGTTTCCACCGATGGTTCTAAGGCTAACATCCTTGGTATCGATGCAGGTAACTATCAGCTCGCTACCGTTCAGTCCGACGTTATGGCTTATGCTTGGGAAGGCTCCCGTTCCTTCGAAACCGAAGGCGCTCTTAATTCCTTCCGTGTTATCGGCGGTCTTTATGCAGAAGCTGTTCAGCTTATCACTATGAATCCTGAAATCAAGACCGTTAAAGATCTTGCAGGTAAGAAAGTTTCTATCGGCGCTGCAGGCTCCGGCGTTTACTTCAACGCAATGGACGTTCTCGCTGCTGCAGGTCTCACCGAAGCAGACATTCAGCCTCAGTATCAGTCTTTCGCAGACTCCGCAGATGCTCTCAAAGACGGTAAGATCGATGCTGCATTCATCGTAGCAGGTCCTCCCACACCCGCAATTCAGGAACTCTGCACAACCAACACTGCATATCTCGTACCTATCGATGGCGAAGTTGCTGATAACCTTATGGCTTCCTGCCCTTACTACACAGTTCATTCCATCCCCGCAGGTACATATGAAGGCCAGACCGAGGATGTTAATACTGTAACCGTTAAAGCAACTCTTATCGTTAGCGCTTCCGCTTCCGAAGATGATGTTTATAATTTAACAAAAGCTATTTTTGACGGAATTGATACTATTACTGCAGCTCATGCTAAAGGTGCTGAGCTCTCTATTGAAAATGCAACAAGCGGTATGACCGCTCCCTTCCATGCAGGTGCTGCTAAGTACTTTGCAGAAAAGGGCGTAGCAGATCTCCCCACTAAATAATTGAGATCGTTATAGCTTACTCTGAAGTGGCTGCGACGGTGACCGCCGCAGCCATTTTGATATCCGTTTCCATGAAAGGAAAATACTATGGCATTTTTTAAGAAAAAGGAGGCTGTT
>CAJGDF010000306.1 GCA_904502105.1 uncultured Clostridia bacterium | reverse complement strand
GGATATTATACCAAAAATGTAAAAATTGCATATGTAAGTCCACTTGCTCAAGATGATGCCCCGTTGGTTTCTGTTAAATATGAAGCAATTGGTGAGGAAGTGTCAAATGCAATTATCAACAAATATATTTATATAGGTCGTCGTGGTGATTATAATGTCGAAGAGCGCTGTATTTATTTTAATGGATACATTGATCCTGTTAATATGTTGCAAGGTAGATTTTTCACTCATGAAGAAGTTTTAGAGAAGAAAAATATTGCGGTCGTAGGTAAAGAAATTTATAATAATTTTGTTACCTTCAATGAAAATAACGAACCTATATATCACTGCGATTATTTAGATAAGGACCTTCTTGTAATAGGCGTTATGGGTAAAGAGGATCTCGAAACAAACATTGACTGTACTGTTCTTATGCCGATTGGGTTGAGTCGGAATAATGAAGGTTCTCAGATAAGTTTCACACTTGACGGCAAAGATGAAGAAACGGTTGCAAAACTTGAAGAAGTTTTCACTCGTCACGTTTCTGAAACAGCAAACGTAATTACAAGAGAATATACACCTCGATTGACCGTTGAAGCACCGACAGATCTCCTTTTCATGCTTCTTATAATGATCATCATAAACGCTGTTGTTTTTTGTTTCTATTACGTTTCAAAGCAGGAAAACATCCATTACGTAAAGAAACTTGTCGGCTACTCAATGAAAATGATCCTGATCGATACATTCCTCGATTTCAGCACATTAACTTTCGGCGCATTCGTAACAGGCAATGTGATCGTTCTCATACTTAAAGAAACGATCTGCAAAGATATTCAGCTTTTCGAGATCTATATGCTTGATCCCGTGGTCGTTGTTATTTCTCTTGTTTCCGTCTTGCTTTTGGCTGTCTTCCTTTCCGTTATCGCAATCGCAAAGACGTTTAAATCAACAAATAATAACAGGTACAGAAATTAAATAAACAACAAGAACTCCGAGAAAAATCTCGGAGTTCTGTTTTATAACCGTTAATATGTAAATTAAAGAACGATGCCGTGACCGTGAATATTGGGAAGCGGATGAACGCGAACGAGCTCGCCGCCGTTTTCGTAAGAATCAATAACAGCGAAGGTATATTCAAGTGTCGCAAGAGCATCTCTGCCGGAAGCTCTGATAAATTCACGGGGAACTTTATTAGTGATATCTTCAAGGAATGCGTGGATACGGACGGGGAATGTTGCACCGAAATCGGTAATACCGGTATTTGTTACAACGGGTTCCTGACCTGCAGTCCAATAAGTAAGCTTTTCAACGCAGTTTTCGATACAGAAAGTGCCACGTGTGCCTGCCATTTCAAAGCACCACCAGCCGCCGAGACCGAACGAAGCGTCGCCGCGCTGGGAGATAATGTAACCCGTTGAACCGTTTTCAAAACGCATATGAACAGATGCAATAGAAAGCATAAGGTCATCAGCAGTTTTTCTGACACCGGGTTTATTCATAAATGCCTGAATATGGGTGATGTCGCCGCCGAAACGTCTCATAACAGAGAACGGATGAGCGAGGAACGCTTTAAGATGAGAGTACGGACGCTGCCATCTGCCTGTTGAAGCACCGCCATAGCCCATTTCGCTGCCGTTAAAGCCCATTTTCTGCATAAGATAAACGGGTTCACCGATCTTATTATCGGCAATAAGCTGAAGAGCCTGTTCGGATGTTTCTGTAAAATAATGGTTAAGGTTACAGCCGAGGTAAACATTCTGTTCTGCGGCAAATCTAACCATTTCACGTGCTTCGTTGATATCGTTGGAAATAGGTTTTTCAACAAGGACATTCTTACCTGCGGCAAGAGCTTCCATAGCGGGCTCATAGTGCCATGAACCGTTTTCGTAACCTGATGTTGTAACGTCAACGATATCAAGCTCGGGATGAGCTTTAAGCATATCTTTAAGGGAATAGAACGCTTCTACGCCGAATTCCTCTGCCGCCTGGTCAGCCTTTTCCTTGATAAGGTCACAAACCGCAACGAGTTCGCCGAGCGGATCGTTTTTGTAGCATCTGCAGTGGGTATGGCCAATACCACCCATACCTACTACGCCAACTTTAAGTGCCATAGTTTTTCCTCCGATTTATTTATATTTTTATAATTTTCAGAAAGTAATGCTTTCAACTTTAACAGGAACATTTCCGCGCTTGATAGACTCAATCGCAGCATGGATAACACGGCTTGCTTCAAGACCCGCAGCGCCGGATCCGTTGATATCCTCGGGACGGACACCGTCGCGAACCTGTTCAGCAAAGCATGTAACACGGGCTTTAAATGTATCAAAGAAGCTTTCATAACCGCCAAAGACAGGGTTAACATATTCTTCTCTGACCATATTTCCTCTGGGGAAGAGTGTGGATTTAAGCCACATATCTTCAACGACAAATCTGCCCAACGTTCCGCCGACCTCGCATCTTTCCATCGGATGACCGCGTTCGATGTCATATGAGCTTGTCAAATGACCGACCATACCGTTCTTAAAACGCATATTGATGGAAGAAGAGGAGTATATCCAGCGACCGGGAGCCTTCATCGCATAGCACTGAACTTCGTCAATGTCGCCGCAAAAATAACGCATCATG
>CAJGDF010000305.1 GCA_904502105.1 uncultured Clostridia bacterium | reverse complement strand
CCTGTAACGGTAACAACCTTTACATCGATGTCAACGTTTTTCAGTATTTCAATCGCTCTGCGGGTTGCATTTTTACCTGCAGCGTCACTGTCGTAACAAATAATGACCTTATCCGTGTAACGTTTCATCAAACGTGCCTGATTTGGTGTTAAAGCAGTACCGAGCGTTGCTACAGCCGCATTAAAGCCTGCCTGATGAAGAGAAATAACATCCATATATCCTTCAACCAGTATCAGAGAACCGAGCTTATTTGTCCGTGCATGATTCAGGGCGTACAGGTTTTCACCTTTACGGAAGACAATATTTTCGGATGTATTCAGATACTTTGCCGGATCCTCCGCAAGGGCTCGTCCGCCAAATCCGATAACGTTATTTCTGTAATCTATTATCGGAAACATAACTCTGTTTCGGAAGCGGTCGAACATACCGCGCTCTGTTGTTGAAACCAATCCGGAAGCCTTGAGGTCTTCTTTTGTAAAACCTTTAGAAAGCATATGCTTTATAAGGCTGTCCCAGCTTTCGGGGGCATAACCCAGCCCAAAGCGGGCAACAGTCGTTGGAAGCAGACCTCGTTTTTTTATATACTCCAGGGCAACGCCGCCTTTTTCGGACATTAGCGTATCATGAAAAAAACGAGCGGCAACCCTGTTCATCTCAAGAATCTTTTTACGTAAAAGGCTTATCTCGCTATCAAGCGCCGTACTTTTCGGAACATGCATTCCGACGCTTTCGGCAAGAAAATTTACCGCTTCGGGATACGTGAGATTTTCGATCTTCATTATAAATGTTATAACATCGCCGCCTGCATGGCATCCGAAGCAGTAAAAAAACTGTTTTGCAGGATTTACGTGAAACGACGGCGTTTTTTCATTATGAAACGGGCAAAGTCCGACAAACGAGGACGCACTCTTTTTCAGTTCAACATATCTCGAAACAACAGACACTATATCGCATCGGTTTCTTAATTCGCTTAAAAATTCTTCTCCGAAATTCGCCATCGAAATCACTCCCTTTCAATTAGTTTAATAAAAAATCAACTGTGTTTTCTTATATAATCCATATACTGCTGCCAGTCTTCGCGGCCCAAATAATGAGCGCCGGCACGGATATGATATCCGACATCCCCGTCATGGAAACTTTCGCCTGTTTCGGGGTATCTGTCGGGATGTATAAAGCCTGTGGAACCGAGTTCTTTGTATACCTCATCTGCGGCACAACAGGAAAGATATTCTGTGTGGGGATCTGACCACAGATCCTGATCGGCACTTGCAACGTAAACATGTCTCGGAGCACTTGCCGCAACAAGAAAATGCTGATCATACGGCATAGATTCTTCATTGTTTGCATATTTTCTGTAATTTTCACAGAACCATTGCATATGATGTTTAACACAGAAATCAACGCTGCAGAACGGCTCGCCCGCTTCGCGGTATTTACGGTTTCTGTTAAGTGCCGCACCTGCAAAACCGGAATTGTTTGAAATAACAAAATTAAATCTATCGTCTATCATACCGGTGTACAGCGCAGTTTTGCCGAGACGGGAATGTCCGATAACAGCAGATGCGGAAAAATCAAGACAATCCAATGTTCGGCAATAATCCATAACACGGGATGCAGCCCATGACCACATAGGAATTTTACCGCATTCACTGCCGATACGGTCACGTCCATTATACAAAATGCCTGCAAGTCCGTTCGTAAAATCTTCGTTATCGGATGTTACATCCTCATATCCGAAAGAAAAGACGGCAAAATCATTATCGGCTATCTCCTCGCTCGGCATATATCTGTCCGGGACATCAGGTCTGAAATTGATATGTATAAAAAACGGGAGGTTCTTTTTACCTTTCGGAATTACTGAATATACGGGGAACGAAAAATCCTTACCGTTTATTTTAACATTGATTCCGATCTTTTTCAAAGGAGCCTTGCCCGCACAAAATCCGCTATAAAAAGATTCTCCGGGCAATTCGGTAAAGGATATTTCTTCAGGCTCGGCAGGTCGGAAGCCAAAAAGTTCACGCTGTAAAATGTCTGCAATTTCTGCACGACGTTTTTCCCAAGGTACACTCTTGTCCGGCCATATTTCGGGAACATTACGTTCATTAAGTTCATTTTTACAAAACATAAAATATCCCTCCATAATAAATAGTACGCCGAAAATTATCTTTTCCCTGCAAAAAATATTAGATTTTACACTTTTGTTTCAATTTCCGTCAAAAACAGCATTTTAGATACTCGGCACCTCTTGACAAATCATCAAAAATCTTGTATAATAGACTACGCGTTAACATTTGAAAAAATTACCGGAAAATGTTAATGATTTAATTACCTGTTTAAACACCGCAATCGGAAGCGCAGCGAACAACAAGCATATTATTTTTAATTTAATATTTATCGGGGTGTAGCGCAGTTGGTAGCGCGCTTGCTTTGGGAGCAAGATGCCGCAGGTTCGAATCCTGTCACTCCGACCAGCAAAAACAGAACTTTGGATAAACAAAAGTTCTGTTTTCGCTTATTTTTTCTCTTTTCTCTCAACTTTTCAGAAAAAGTAAAATTAGATAAAAATTGTGTTTGACCACAGTTTATCCCACTTCTACGCAAAAAT
>CAJGDF010000304.1 GCA_904502105.1 uncultured Clostridia bacterium | reverse complement strand
GTTGCAAATTTTGCTATAACAGGAAGACCAAGCTCATCACAGACTTTCTCTGCAAATTCATTGAAAAAAGCCTCGTTCGGGAAATAGGTGAGGGGATATTCTATCGTTTCGGGGATCGGAAAATCATTTTCTAAAAATGCTTTTAACCTTCTTTTGTCTGAACATAGCTCGATCGAGCCCATGTTATTAAAAAGTCGTGTTCCGGCAATTTCCAAAGAAAGTCCGAGCGGTATGTCTTTGTCAAGAAAAATGCATTTTTCATATCTTTCCCTTGCAGTCTTTGCCCTCGCATCAACGTTGTTCATAACGATCGGCGTGTGTCCCGCTTTTCTTATTCCCTCGGAAATATCTTCCGCACTTGCAACGAAATACGGGATGGAATGATTGATTATAATTGGTATTTTCATTTTGATTCAAGTATGTATTTAAGCGCCGTGTCAACAGCGACTTTGCCGCTTTCAAATGTAAGACCGCCCTGCATATATGCAATATACGGTTCTTTTACAGGTGCATCTGCCGAAAGCTCAATGGATGAACCCGAAATAAATCCACCCGCCGCCATAACAACGTCGCAGTCGTAACCGGGCATAGCCCAGGGTTCGGGTGTGACAAAAGAATCTACGGGCGAACCGTGCTGAATACCTCTGCAGAATGCCAAAAGATCTTCCGCATTGCCGAATGTTACTGTCTGAATAATATCTTCACGCTGTTCGTCCGCAAGGGGAGAAACCGTAAAACCTGCATCAGCCATTTTCTGTGCGGCATATACAGCGGTTTTAAGCGCCTGCGCAACAATGTGGGGCGCCATGAAGAATCCCTGGAACATAACTCTCAGTTCGTCAAGCGTTGCACCGCATTCTTTACCGATACCGACTGCTGTAAGTCTGTATGCACAAAGTTCAACGAGATCTTTTCTGCCGCAGATATATCCGCCTGTTCGTGCAAGTCCGCCACCGGGATTTTTGATAAGAGAACCTGCCATAAGATCAACACCGACAGCGGTGGGTTCTTTTTCTCTTACAAATTCGCCATAGCAGTTGTCTGTAAAAATAATAACGTCACGAATGCTCTTTGCGGCTTTAACAACGCTTTCGATCTCTTCGATAGTCAATGTCTTTCTTGCTGTGTAACCCCTTGATCTCTGCATGAAAACAAGCTTGATCGATTTATCTTCTTCGATCATTTTTTTCATAAGCTCGATCTTAGGACATCCGTTTTCGTCAAGATCGATTTCTTTATAATTAACACCGAAATCTTTAAGAGATCCGTTTCCGGGTTCTCCTGTTATACCGAAAGTTTCGCAAAGGGTGTCGTAGGGCTGACCCGTAACGGAGAGAATTGTGTCTCCCGGTCTTAAAACGCCGAAAAGCGCAGTTGAAAGAGTGTGGGTGCCTGATACGAAAGTGTGGCGAACAAGTGCATCTTCAGCACCGAAAACCTCTGCAAATACTGCATCGAGAACATCTCTTCCTCTGTCGTCGTAGCCGTAACCCGTTGTTCCGTGAAGCATAGCTTCGGATACTTTGTTGTTTTTGAATGATGCCAAAACTCTTTCTGTGTTGATCTGGCATATTCTGTCTATATTTTCAAATATCTTGGTCATTAACTTTTTCCTGCTTTATTTATATTCGTTTGCTGTGTCTATGAGCGCGCAAAGGTTTTCAAAGGGTACATCTGCCTGGATTTCCTGAGAAGATGCCGTGATATAACCGCCTTTTTTGCCCATAAGATCAATGGTCCATCTTGTTTCGTCCGCAACCTGATTGGGAGTGCCGTAGGGGAGTGTCTGCTGAGTTGAAATACCGCCCCAATATGCAAGCTTGTCACCGTATTCGTTTTTGAGGAACGTAAGATCCATACATTCGGGCTGAACAGGGTTCAGAACATCTAATCCCATATCAACAAGGTCGGGGATTATTACATCTATACATCCGCATGAATGTACCCAGACATCCTTGCCCGCTTCATGTATAAGATCATATTCTTTCTTTTCACCCGGTGCTACAAGTTCGCCGCCCTTGATATTTAACTGACCGCTCTTCTGATAGACTGCGGTAGTTCCTGTAATCGTACCACCATTGATATTAATGATGCCATCATTCGGATGATAGATTGCAGGGGCATATGCAGATGTTACAGAACCACCATTAACATTGACAACATAACCACCTTTACCCGCCGTACCATTTCCTGAAATGCAGAAGCTGTCAACTGATGTTAATGTACCTTCGGTATTAACAACACATTCACCAAATACGCAAATCGGTGTGATAGATCCGCTACCATTAATGGTCATTGAATCTGTAACATTCAGTTCACCAGAATTGACGATAAATTCTCCTGCGTTGTTTCCGATTGCATTAAGAGTACCATTGGTAACTGTAAGTTTACCGCCATTCAGCGTGAAATATGCGGCATTCATTTTATGGGTGAATCCACCGAAATCAATAGTGCAATCATAAGTTTCATCTAAAGTGAACCGATTGAATACACCAGCTAAACTCATTTCTTTCAGAACAGTAAGCGTTGCACCTGATTGACCTTTAAGCGCAGACATACCTGCTGAAAAAGTGGCATAATAAGAATCACCGATCTTAACTTCC
The DNA here is from genome assembly GCA_904502105.1 of uncultured Clostridia bacterium. Taxonomy (GTDB): domain Bacteria; phylum Bacillota; class Clostridia; order Oscillospirales; family UBA644; genus HGM12619. The sequence continues at coordinate 15 of CAJGDF010000304.1, read as the reverse complement.
GCATTATTGATTTTG
>CAJGDF010000303.1 GCA_904502105.1 uncultured Clostridia bacterium | reverse complement strand
CGATGAAATGATTGCCGAAGCGATCAAAAATCTTAAAAAGCATATGGATAAAAAACCCAATGCAAAATATTGGTCTGTTTCTCAAAACGATACGACACGATTCTGTACCTGCGAAAAATGCCGTAAGCTTGATGAGGAAGCCGGTTCACAAATCGGATCTATAATGTATTTTGTAAATAAGGTTGCTGAAGCTTTCCCTGACAAGATCATTTCAACGCTTTCTTATTGGTACAGCAGAACTGCCCCCAAACATATTGAAATGCGTGATAATGTTCATATTATGCTTTGCAACATAGAGTGTGACCGTTCTAAACCTATTCCGGAAAATCCGCAGTGTGAAAGCTTCGTTAAAGATATTGCTGTATGGCATAAATATTGCGGAAACGTTTTCCTTTGGGATTACGATATTCAGTTCGCAAATCTTATTTCTCCGTTCCCGAACTTCCATGTCCTTCAAAAAAATATGCAGTTCTTCTATGAGAACAGCGTTCGATCCATCTTCAATCAGGCGAATCGTGAAATAGGAGGGGATTTCTGGGCTCTTCGTGCCTACTTGCTTTCAAAGCTCTCCTGGAATCCGTACTGTGATATTGAAAAACACAGACAAAATTTCCTTAATGCATATTATGGCCCCGCTGCACCTTATATTGATAAATATATCAATACATTAACCGAAGAGCTTGAAAAATCAGGCGAAGACCTTTATATTTTCGGACATCCTGAAAATGAAAAATTTCTTGCAAAGGATCTTATACCTACATATCAGGAACTTTTTGTCAATGCAAAGAATGCTGTTAAAGACGATCCTAAACTTCTCCTTCGTGTTGAAGAAGATGAACTCGGTCTTGTTTATGCTATCTTGAAAGCGAAACTCTATAACAGCAATGAGGAAAAATTGACTTATATGGAATTCTTCCGCAGAGTCGCAGATGCCGTAGGTCTTGAAAAAGTTGAAGAGTGGAAGATACCAGTCGATATGTTTCTTGAGGCCCTTAATGATTAATTGATCAGGAAAATTAAAATTAAATAAGAGGTTTTAATTATGAAAAAAATTGTTTCACTATTATTATGCTTAACATTTGTATTCTCATTTGTTTCGTGTGCAACCGTTGAAGAGATCGTCCCGGAATATACCTCGGAGGTTTCCGGTGAAATAGACCTTGGCGGTAAAGTGTTTAAAATGGGCACAGTAAACGATGCTCTTATTGTTTTCTCATCTGCAGATGAAGAATCTGTTCTCGGTTATATCGGTAATACTGAGTTCGCGGATTTGGCACTCAACAGGATCAGGGAGACTGAGTCAAAATATAATATGGTTTTTGAGGTTGTGATAGTTCCTTCCGCTGCACAGACTGCATACAACAGTGTTGTTACGGGTGACTACGAATTTGACTTTATTCAGGAAGAATCCTACGACGTTGTTGATTATGTTATTGCAGGTACATTTATTGATCTCAGTGTATTGGATAATATGAATGCCATTGATGAAGAAAAATGGGGCAGTAGATATTTACTCGCTTCTATGATGTTTGAGGGTGGTCTTTATGGTGTTATTCCCGCTAAACATCCTATGAAAACTCAAAACTCAATGTCCAGTGTTATTGCAGTAAATGAAGATTATATTTACAGCCTTAACGCAACCGATCCCCGCGACTATTATGAAAACGGCGAATGGACTTGGGATACATTCACTCAAGTTTTGCTCGATTACGCTCATACTACTCAGGTATCAAATGAATATGTTTATGCTTTGGCATCAAAAGAAGACTGGTTTACACGTGCAGTATCCCTCTCTAATGGTGATGAATATCTTGTAGTTAATGATGACGGAACTTACGAAATGGGTTTTTATACCACCACCGCGTTTAAAGCTTTTGATCAGGCTCATGAATGGTGGAATGGTGTTACCTCTGAAAGTATTCAAAAAGGTGGCGGTGTTGAACAGTTGAACAACGGAACAAGTGTTATGGCACTTATCGACAGCTATCAGGTTCTTTCCGGTACTTCTTCTGTTGCATATAACCTCGAAAATTTTGGTATAGTTCCTTTCCCGTCAGGTCCTGATACTCAGCCCGGATGGTATAAATCTTTCTACGAATCTGCCGATTTTGTATTATCTATCCCGGTTACTGCTCCCGATGAAGAAGCTTCAGCTCTTGTTATGGACAGTCTTTTTGAACCGCTCGAAGGTTATGAAACAAACGAATCTATTCTTGAATACCTCAAGCGCAACTATTTTGCGGACGAAAGAGATGCTGAATATTTCTTTGAAATGTCTTCTAATGAACATGCTATCTATATTGACCATAAACATGGTTTAACCGGTATTTTCGGTTCTATCCTCAAATCAACTCCTTCTCAGGTTATGGAATCAAATGAGGATTCTCAGAGATCTAATATTGAAAAGTATATTCTTACTCAGTATCAGACTATGAATGAATTATACGGCGAATAAAAATAATTACTTAAAGACCTCTTGAGAATAAATCAAGAGGTCTGTTTTTTACTGTTTTGTAGACTGTGTCTTTTTTTATGTTGACTTTTTCGGGTTATTGTGTTAAAATGATAAAAAACTGATAGTAAGGTGTTATTATGAGAAACTCATTCAAAGTATTGTCTCTGCTTTTGG
>CAJGDF010000302.1 GCA_904502105.1 uncultured Clostridia bacterium | reverse complement strand
TCGTACATAGAAGGATCTATATACTTTAAACACAGGTCTTCAAGCTCGCATTTTATTTGCGAAATACCAAGCCTACCTGCTAGGGGAGCAAAAATATCTAACGTTTCCTTAGACATACGTTGTTGACGTTCTTTAGACAAGAAGTTTAACGAACGCATATTATGCAATCTATCGGCAAGTTTTATAATTATAACCCTTATATCCTTTGCCATAGAAACGAAAATCTTTTTAAAGTTTTCCGCTTGCTCCTCTTCTTGTGACTTAAACTCAAACTTATCAAGTTTAGTTACGCCTTTTACAAGGAACAAAACCTCTTCCCCAAACTCTTTCTTTATATCGCCTTCAGAAACAGAGGTATCTTCAATCGTATCGTGCAAAAAAGCACCCGCAATGGTTGCACTATCCATACCCAAGCCGATAAGGATTTTAGCAACAGCACAAGGATGAGTGAAATACTCTTCACCAGAGGCGCGCTTTTGATTAGAGTGCGCATCCTTTGCGAAATAGTACGCCTTAGTTAAAAATTCGGCATCGCTTTCTGAGTATGTATTTTGAATTGTCTCCAATACTTCGTACATAGTTAATTCCGTCCACAGAGTTTTGAATATATTTTTGACGTTGTAATATCACTTTTAACGTTTCTATTATAGCGCATTTTCTGAATAATATTTTATCATATGTTTTATTTGTTTACAGCAGCAGACTTACAACAGTTGGCTTTGATGCTATAGTAGTATGGGGACTTGCCTTTATTTTTCTCGTTGCACTTTATAATACCGTAGGTGCTACTGCAAAAAAATATAAAGAAAAATTGAAATTAGATCGTCCGTTAGTTAACGAGGGAGAACTCTTATGGGAAAAAAGAAAAGAAAAAAGATGATAAGAAAAATTACAAAGCTTGTTTTTTGTCTTATTTTAATCGGTGGATTGATCACAGGTGCCTTTTATCTTATTGATATTTTGAACGATATCAGAGGTGGTGATGTTTCAACTGATGAAGAAATAGTTATAACCATTGAAAAGGGTGATACCGCAACTAAACTTGCTCAATCACTTAAAGATGCGGGCGTAATTGAATATATAAATGTATTTAAACTTATGGCTCGTCTCGAGTCTCTTGAAACACGTCTTCAGGTTGGTAACTTTACTGTATCGACAGGTATGTCTTACGATGAAATATTCAGTGTATTTAAAACAACACAAAACTATCGACAGACTGTTAAAATTACATTTATCGAAGGTAAAAGTGTCGGTGAAATAGTTGATTTACTTGTTTCTAACGGTGTAGGTTCAAAAGACCGTTATGATCAGGTAATAAAAGGTTGGGATTTTGGTTACGATTATATTCCTGAAGCCGGAACCGAAAATAGACTCGAAGGCTTTTTATATCCTGATACTTATGAGTTTTTTATGGATGAAACAGAGGAAAGTGTAATAAAACGTTTTCTTGATAACTTCGATAAAAAAGCAAAAGCATCAAATATTTTTGATGAACTTGATAAGAGTGGCCGTGATTTTTACAAGGTAATGATCCTCGCATCTATTATCGAAGAAGAAAGTCAGGTTGTCGCTGAAAAAGCAACGATTGCATCTGTTTTTTATAATCGTCTTAAAATTAATATGAAACTTCAAAGTGATGCCACTGTAAACTATTTGTTGGATGTTGAAGACAGAAGAGGTTCATCTACGGCCGAAAGCCTTGCGATAGATAGCCCGTATAACACCTATAAATATTACGGTTTGCCTCCTACACCTGTATCAAATCCGACAATGAGTTCTATTCTTGCAGCTATTAATCCTGAAGAAACTACGTATTATTATTTCTGCTCTAAAAATGACGGAACAGGTGTTCACGTATTTGCTGAAACACTTGATGAACATGAGAAAAATGTTAATGAGTATTTAAGATAATGGAAAAATTTGGAATTACATTCGATCATATAACCGAATATCTTCATCTTATCAGAAGAGAAAGAACCGGTATTCTTGCAGAAAAAGAAAAAATCTGGAGAGCTTCGGGGCTTCCGATTGCAGAGCCTGAAGTAGGGGATCTTATTGAGATCATTTGTACGTTAAAACAACCCAAAAGAATTCTTGAGATCGGTACATGTGTCGGTTTTTCTTCTTTGCTTATGAGCCAAACCGTTCCCGATGCTGAAATCATTACTATTGAACGAAACCCTGTAATGATCAAGGATGCCAAAGTTAATCTCGAACAGTTTGATAAACGTAAAAAGATTACAATGCTTGAGGGAGATGCAGGCAAGATATTAAAGGATCTTAACGGTTCTTTTGATCTCGTTTTCCTCGATGCTGCAAAGGGTCAGTATCCTACGTATTTACCTGAGATCAAACGCCTTCTCGTTAGTGGTGGGGTATTCATTAGTGACAATGTTCTTTTTAACGGATATGTTGCTAAAGGAACACCTGACAGACACAGAAATAAGACGATAGTTGTTCGTCTTGATGAATACCTGAAAATGCTTGAAGCGGATACAGACTTTAAAACTGTTCTTTTACCAATCAGTGACGGAGTTACTCTTTCAATTAAAAAATAACAAAAGACCTCTTACTTTTTTGTAAGAGGTCTTTAAGTTTTTTATTAATAAAGTTGAATGCTTCTGAAAATAGC
>CAJGDF010000301.1 GCA_904502105.1 uncultured Clostridia bacterium | reverse complement strand
GCTTTGACTGTTATCTTCATGCCATCCTTAACATAATCGAGGAATTCATCCCCAAGGCCGTCTATAACAGGCATTGTAACACCGTCGACCCAAACATCGGCAAGGATCGCACCTGCGGCAGCAAGTGAGTCAATATGATTTGCAAACAGCATACAAGCCGGGTTTTTACCCATAGAGCAGGCGCAGTAAAGTACAAGACCGCCTGTTGTTGAACCAATAGTCTGAGGAAGGCAAAGAGCCTTTCCGAGCATGGATTTACCGTAAAGATCCCTGTTGCTCTGATCCCCGCATTTTACTTCCTTATCACCGAACTGGAGAGCCATCTGGAAAGATGCGAGTGTGTTAAAACCTTCTCTTGTTACAACAGCCTCCGCAGTTACTTCACCGGGAGTTACAACTCTTCCTTTGAACTGTTTCATTAGTTTTTACCTCCAGTGATCATTTTGAGAATTTCCGCATCGGTATAGTATCTTGCACTCGTATAAGTACGAAGTTTATTTGAAGATGTAATGACGGGCATTTTTTTGCACAGAGGGTTGTTCATATACATAAGCGGGCAAATATACGATGTTATAACACCTGTTGCTTTGAGTCTTGCAGCATATTCTGTTTTTTCAAACGCTTCAAGAACACCGGGAGCCGCTGTGAAAACGGTGCTGAGCGTAACTTTCTTTTTACCGTTCTTTTTCAGTTCCGCTTCAATATTTACGGTCCAGTCTCTGAGCTGTTCAAGAGAGAGATGCGGACAGCCGACAAAGCAAAGCTTGGGAGCCGCATCGGGATTTTTCCAGATAACAGGATAATTGTTCTTTACTCTTTCAAGCTCGGCGTCGTCAATAACATATTCCTTTGCGCCGTCAATAATGAGGCTTTCACCGAGTTCAACAGCCTCGGGAGTAAGATTTTCGATATGGTAAAGGCCTACCGCACCGTTTGAAGCGGTTGCCGCACCAAAATCCTTAAGGTATGCACAGGCAGAGTCATTCAGCTCGTTTCCTATCCACTTATCGAGGCCTACGACATAAGGAACATCTTCCATAACCTTCATACCGATAGCAGAGCCGAGAAGCTGAGCTTCGGGTTTTTTTGTTGTTTTTATTTTAACGACCCATGTTGCTTTTCTGCCTTCGTCGGTAAGAAGTCCGAAGTAAGGAACAAAACCTACGATAGAGCCCATAATATCGATAATACCGGAGTTTCTGTTGCATCTTGCACCGAGAACGGAGTTTGCATAAACGACAGCACTCGACTCTGCCCAAGAAAGGACATCTCCTTTTTTCGGTTTATTTCCGACCTCATCCATATAGCAGGTACAAGAAAAAGCATTTTTATCCATAAGACCGAGTTTTTCAAGCTGTTCCTCGTAGAAATCCTGCTTTGTGTACATAAATTTATTGAACACAAGATTCTGAAGCATATTCGCAGGTACGTTTTTATCGAGGGGACGGGGATCGACAGAGAACTTCTGTTCAGAACAAACACCTGCATCGAGAAGCTGCTGCATCAGATCATAAACAGGAGACATTACCTTCAGGCCGAAGGATGTTACAAGATGATTATATTTTGAAGTGATCGGAACGAGCTTTTCAGCCTCGAAAGCATCTCCGTACATCACAAGAGTTTTCATTACCTTTGCAAGCGTTTCACCCTTTTTACCGTCAAGAATGGCTTGCTGTTCAGCTGTAAGTATCATTTTATTACTCCTTATCAAATATCAAAGCTTCATAGCTACGTCCCATGCGCCCCAGATAACACTGCGAAGATTTCCAACCTTTGCGGCATCACCGATAACATGAATGTTTTTACCCTTGGATGCAACGGGAGCGGGATTGTAGCCGATCGAGAGAATTACGGAATCGGCATTGACAGTGAATGTTTTGCCTTCCTTATCTTTAAGCTTAACATTTCCTTCTCCGATTTCGGACAAAGCAGTTTCAAGATAAACGGGAACATTGTTTGTTTTGAAGAAATCACGCAGATAGCTGGTATTTGCAAGGCAGATACCGGGAGTTGTGATAAGGTCATCCTGCATTTCAACGATCACGGGCTTTTTGCCGTTAAGATACAGATCATATGCAATTTCACAGCCTGTAAGACCGCCGCCGATAACAACAACATTATCCCCTACTGTTTTATTGCCGAGCAGATAATCAACCGCTTCAACCGCAGTTTCAGCACCTTTAACGGGAATTTTTCTCGCAACGGCACCTGTTGCAACAATGATCTCGTCAGCATCAACGGAAGAAATATCGGTGATCTCTGTATTCATTTTTACATCGATAGGATGTTTGGACAGTTCACGGATATACCAGGAGATAAGAGCTCTGTCCTTTTCCTTAAATGAAGGAGCTGCAGCCGCAATAAATACACCGCCGAGCTTGTCTGATTTTTCATAGAGAGTTACACTGTGGCCGCGCTTTGCGCAAACGATAGCAGCTTCCATACCGCCGATACCGCCGCCGATAACAGCAATTTTCTTTGATTTCTTTGCGGGTTCGATACTGTATTTTTTCGACTGCATGGTTTCGGGGTTAAGAGCACAGCGTGCAAGACCCATTGTATCCTTGAGATCCTGAGTATTTGCATGACCTTTTGATGAGGAGAAGTTAAAACAGCCGCTGTGACAGCAAAT
>CAJGDF010000300.1 GCA_904502105.1 uncultured Clostridia bacterium | reverse complement strand
TCTGCCGAAATTCCGCAACCCGAAAATGATAATCAGACAGATGTTTCACTCGAAGAACCTAATGAAAAACCTCCCGAAGAGTCTGTTGATACAGATCCGCCGGCAGAAGCCCCCGATGATGTTAAACCGGACGACGAACAAGAAGAGCCTTTGCCAAATGAAGAACCTGTCGATAAGCGAACAAGAAGCGGTTCTTCCGCAACTATTCTTTCTATGCTTTTGTCTTTAGCCGTGAAAGAAGAGGGGTATTATCATAAGGGCGCCAATACAAAATATACGGGACTTTTTGATTATAATGGGCCCGAAGAGTGGAGTGCTGAGTTTATTGCATGGTGTGTTGCTTCAACAGAAGAAATTTTATCTGTTCAACTCAGTGGGGATATGTTTCCGTGGTCTGATTCTGTAACAGATTGCTTTTTGTGGTTTATTTCACATGCGCAGTTTGATGACAGCGGTAAATTTACACCTTGGGGCGGAGATTATGTTTTTCTTGATCTTGATCTTGACGGGCAGATCGACCGCATGGGAATAGTTGTTGAAACAAAAACTGTGTCAACTCTTGATCTGTATGGTAACAGCAGAGAAAAAAACATTATCAGCGTTCTTTGCGGAAATATGCCGCAAAGCAACAAGATTGAACTGTTTGAAATTGATGTTTCAGATAAATCAGTTTCTGGGTTCGGGATAATTGAATAAAAAAACAAGTCCGTTTTTTTACGGACTTGTTTTTCTATGTTTTATTCAAAATCTTCGGGCGTCATCAGATGAGTTACATCAACGTATTCGTGTTTTAACTCGGAGCTTCCGTCTTTGTTTACTGAGATGACCGTGCCGCCGTTCAAAACATGTGTCCAGGGGTGTACCTTACCTGTTTTAAGGGCAAATGCAAGACGAACACCCTGATACGGTATAACTGTGTTGTCAAGATGAACGTGGCCTGAAATGACGTTATCTGTGATATCCATTTCCTTGATCGCAGAGAAAACGCCGTCGTCAAACGGATAGCATGCAATATCTCCCGCTTCATGTTTAACACCGAATGATTCTTCATAACCGGGATTCCAGCAGGATGTTCCGTAGCTTTCTTCTACGGTTACTTTTGTTGTATCAATATCAGGCTTGAATGCTGCAAGATATGCTTCCTGGTATGCATGCATCGGAATATGCATCAGCATGGAGCTGTGTTTTACGCCCATTTTTTTAACGTTTGCCGCTTGCTCTTTGTACCATTCGATCTGTGCTTCGGTAAGCTTATCGTAATAAAAATGCTTAACACCGTTCTCGTCGGGAATCCAGACACAGTTGTGGGAGTCGATCATAAAAAGAACATGAACGGGCTTTCCGTCTTTCTGGATTGCGATAAGATAGTTGCCGTTACCGAGTGACGGGTCACCGTCTTCGTGGAAAAAGAACTTTTTAGAACGGTAGTAGGGGAGTATCTTGTAAACAAACTGAATACGCTCTTCCGGATCCTGCTGATCGTGATTGCCCCAAACCGCACACCAGGGAATACCGAACTGATCCATATAATCAGCAAACTGCGGATACGCTTTCGGTTGATCAGCCATTGAGAGGTCGCCTGTTATTGTTATAAGTTCAGGTTTAACTCTGTCAATGAGTGTTTTTATGGTGTAGTCCATTATTTCATACGAATTGTCATATTCGGGGTCGTTAGGGTCATAATGACATTCGTTTAACTGCATATCTGTAAGATTAAGGATAGTAAAATTATCCTTTTTCATATCAAATGTAAACATATCTTTCTCCTTATGCTCTGATCTCGTTTACACCTTCGCAAAGCACAGTTTCTTTGTCGCCAAATTTAAATACAGCCTTCGTGCCTTTCGGAATTGTAACGTTGAAGCATACTGCGTCGTCTTCTTTTTTGTAGCTAACAGCAACTTTTCCGTTAACAGTTTCGATACTGCCGGACATATGTCCGAATTTCGATACCGCCTGAGGAGAGATCACGAGATCAACAAAACCTGCGCTGTCTTCTTTCTGTTTGATGCCGAGCAGGTACTCAAAGAAGTATGCTACGGGAGAGCCGAACATCGGGTGGCTGTATGATCTTGAACGATCGATATCCCAATATTCAAGGAATGACGTAGCCCCGATCTTTCTCCATTGTTCAAAACCTTGTTCGCCGTCATTTTTAAGAAGATCGACTGCAAGGTCTGCATCTCCGCCTTCAAACAATACTCTGGTAACTATATCCGTACCGAAAATACCTGTGTCGTACCAGCCTAACAGTTTATAATATTCAACCAAAAAGCTGTATGTACTCTTTGTTCCGAGGCCTATATCAAGCGCAAAAGCATTTGCGCCCTGAGCGTTCATGCAGAAAGATCCGCCGAATGTGTTGAAATATGCGGCTCTGATTGCATTTTTATGGTAGTCGATTTTTTGATCGTATTCGGCTAAATCTTCGTTTTTACCGATTTTTTCGGCGATTTTGCGGAGGGTAACAAGAGATTTTACCATGAAATACGTGTTTACCATAGCCTGAGGAATAATGAACTGACCGCCGAAATGTTTCTGCTTTTCAGGATAGAGAATAACGGGACAGCACCAGTCGCCGAGACACCATGCACCTTCTTTGTCACTCGTTACAAGACCGTATTCGGAATGTGCTTC
>CAJGDF010000299.1 GCA_904502105.1 uncultured Clostridia bacterium | reverse complement strand
TCCGCATCATCCTCGAAACTCCAGTTCTTAAGGAAGTTGTATTCAACCATGGACACGTAGCAATGTGCTGTCATGCCGCCTGCTTCACCAACAACGTCGTATTTTGCAACACCGCCGGTAGCGAATTTGTTGTAGTCAATATCGGAGTACGCGCCTGTTTCATAGTCAACAACCTCTGCCATCTTCTTCCATTCAACGGAAATAGTCTGCTTTGAGTTGTCTGTCATGATAGCGTTTACTGTATCAGGAAGAACAACGTCACCGTTAAGGTCAACGATAAGGTTTACGTCTTCAATAGCGTCAGGCTTAACCTCGATCTCGTTACCGTTTTTCATGAGGGAGAAGATCTTGAGAGATTCAATAGCCTTACCGGTTTCATCAAAGAATGCCTGGTTTTCTACAGCACAGCCGCCGTAATACTTACCTGCGTCGTTAGGATCGTAGAACTTGGACCAGGATGATGCCCAACCGGAGCCGAACTCTTCCCATTTAGCAGAGTTTTCTTCCCAGCTGTTTGTTCCTACAGAGATCCAAGTACCCTCCCAATAGAAGATACCGATACAGTCGGTCATTCCGTTTACACAAGCGTCAACAACGTTGCGCACAAGGTTTGCCTGACCCTGAACTGTGAAGGGATAATCCTTAATTACCGCACTGCCATCGTTAATGGTGTTACCGGAGAAGTCTGTATCAAGACCTGTGTAAGCATAGGATACCTCTGCAACCATAACTTTCTTGTTGTATGTAGAGGAGATCTCATTAAGAAGATTTGTAAGGTTCTCCAGTGTTCCGTGCCAATAAGGATAGTAGGATGATGCGAATACGTCATAGTCAACCTGCATAGCTGCAAGGTAGTATGCGTAGTTTTTGTAATTGGAAACCTTTTCGGGGTTAGCAAAGTGAACTGCTACAAGCGCCTCAGGGAACACCTCGCGAACAGCCTTTGCACCTGCGTTCATAAGCTTTGAAATGTTAGTCCAGTTAGTTTCTCCGCTCATTGAACCGTTAGTTTCGTTACCAACCTGAACCATACCAACGTCAACACCTGCGTCAGCCAGCTTCTGAAGGCTTTCCTTTGTGAACTGATAGAGCGCCTCTGTCTTCTCATCGATCTTCATACCGCGCCAAGCCTTGGGAACCATCTGCTTTGCAGGGTCAGCCCAGAAGTCGGAGTAGTGGAAGTTAACGAGAAGCTTCATGCCGTACTCTGTAGCTCTCTTACCGATCTTTACTGCATTTTCAATATCGCAGTTACCACCGCCGTAACCGTTGCCGGCTGCATCAAAGGGATCATTCCAAACGCGAACGCGAATGTAATTGATTCCGTTTTCGGAGAGGATCTCGTACACGTCCTTTTCGTTGCCGTCGTGATCGTAGTACTTAACTCCGCTGGCTTCAAGTGAGGGAACGCTGGAATCATCCATACCCATAATGAAGTCGTCGGTGAGATTCTCAACCTTCTTTACATAGAGAGAATTGGACGTAACGATCTTATCTTCTGCGGGAGGATTAGGAGCGGGATCGGGCTCTTTTCCAAGGAGTTTTTCAATAAACTCACAGGAGGTGAAGCTGAAAAGCATTGCTACTACCGTCAGGATAAGAACGATTTTGGTTTGCATCTTTTTCATAATAAATCTCCTTCTGTCGCACAAGCGACTAATAAAATAATATCCTATTTTTCGGGCGTACGCCCACTTATGCACGCAGGCATAAAGTATCAATATAAATTATAACATTTTTTCCGTCAAATTTCAATCTCGCATAATACACAAAAATTCGTTCGCTTTTTTGGTTAATATAACCATATAACAAAAGCTTTTTAGTGCATTTTTCTACTGAATAAAAGTGTAATTTAACAAAAACACCCCGGGTGTTTTTTTACCCGGGGCAAAGCGCATATCAGCGCTGAAGTTGTTATTATGATACTGTTATTTGTTCCCTGAAGCGTGCGAATCTTATTCTGCGATCTTGATTATCTGCGCATTGGGATCGGTCTCATCCATAGGAATGGTAGTATCAACCACGACCATACACCTATCGGTCACAACGTAAAGGATACCGTCGCGATAAATACCACGGGTTTCAAAATAGTCAGATGCAAATGCATAGTTCTTTTTACTCAAGTCAGTAACTGAAATCACGTTAAGCTTATATCCGTCAAATTGGAGAAGAAGGTAGGAATATCCGTATACGTCATCATGTGCTACTACGAATCCGAAAAGATTTTCCTCACGGTTAACGAGGTAATCCTTGTAGTCAAAGCTGTATTCACCGGTGAACTTAAATGCGTCAACGGAAACCACCTGGCCTGCAGCCTCCTCGTAAACGTCCACCTTGTTATACTGCCAATTCTCCGAGCCTATGCCGAGAAGGAATCCCTCGCCAAGGTTTATAAGAGATCTGGAGAAGCCGTCTATCACACCCGTATCGGTGTAGGTGATATTGCTGTAATCGGAGAGATCGAAGAAGAATACGGGATCCGTGAAGGTCTGTATGACGGCGGTGCAGACGTATGCAGACGTGCCGTCGAATCTTACGGAGGATACCGTCTCACCCATGGGTGCGAACTCGCTGATCTCGGTGATCTTGGTGAAGCTCTCGAGGCTGAATACGCGGATAGATGCGCTGCGCAGAGTGCCC
>CAJGDF010000298.1 GCA_904502105.1 uncultured Clostridia bacterium | reverse complement strand
CCGTCATAACCCATTTCCTTAACTGCCTTAAGAGTGCCTATAAAGTCGGCCTTTGTCTCTTCTCTGAGTGAATAAAGCTGTATTGCTACCGGTAATGCCATAGCAACCTCCTATATTTCTTACTGAACGTATTTGGACGGGATAAAAATCGTCCGCTATTTATATTTTATAACATTATGCCGATAATGTCAATAAGTTACGTGGAATTTTATGATATTAGATGGAAAAAGATTGTTTCTTAAAATACTTGCATGTGAATGGTATATTGTAATTTTTGAGTTGGAGGTGTTATGTCGGAATAGACAAAAAATATTCTCAAAACAAAAAAATAGTTGACAAATACGTCAAAACACAGTATAATATAAATAGTAAAGTATATCAAAAACTCAAATAAAGAGGTGATACCGGTGGAAAATATAAATTCTTCTTATTTGACCGTGTGTTTTCGCCGGTTTGATACGTCTAATATATGAAAAAACAAAAAAACGAATGATATATTGATCTCAAAAAAAGGAGTGAATTTTTATGAAGAAGATTTTAGCAGTTATTCTTGTGTTGACAATGGTCGCAGTTTTATCGGTCAATGTTTTTGCGGCAACGTATCATGATTGGACTCCCCCACCACAGATCGTTGACAGAGATGACGTCTGGTACAAAGAAGCCAGAGCATTTGTCCTCGAAGAAGATCTGATGTACAGACTAACCGTGAACAAATACTTCAACGGATCTGTATATTACTGTGGTGGAACATATAAAAGTTTTGAGGGCGAAGCTCCTGCACCGCGTTCTGAAGTAGCACTGCTACTTTGCCGTTATAACGGAAGCTACGATATTCTAAAAGGATACAAAGAATCAAAAAGCAAGTTCTTCGTTGACGTACCAAACGGACAGAATTTCACCCCCGCAGCAGATTGGGCATACGAAAACGGCATCATTAACGGTGTGGGTGACGACTGCTTCGCACCCGAGCGCACTATTACCCGTGAAGAGTTTGCCGCGATGCTCTACCGCTACACAAACTACCTCGAGACTGATACCACTGCGAGAATAGACTATTCCGAGTTCGCTGACAGCGAGTCCGTTTCCGACTGGGCGCATGACGCTATGTCGTGGGCAGTTGCAGCGGGACTTATAAACGGCAAACCGGGTAAGCTCCTCGCACCGCAGGACACCATCACCCGTGCAGAAGTTGCAACTGTGATCTACCGCTTCAACAACGAAGTCAAAGCTCACCGTGATATTTTGGACAGTACGCTTATTAACAAATAAATAACAATACAAAAACCTTCCGAAAATTCGGAAGGTTTTTGTTACTTCTAACCCCCTTTGAAAAGTTCATTTCACCTTGCTTTGTTCATATAATTATGCTATAATTAAGAATAGTGTTAATTAATTTCCGAACCATTATGAAAGGACTGTTCATGATCAAAAATAGCGTTAAACTTTTCTTTTCAAAGATTAAACTCAAAAACATTCTTATGCTTACCGTAGCGGGGATGATAAATGCCTTCGGCATTACAGTATTCCTCGCCCCCGTAAACCTATATGACAGCGGTATCTCGGGGACCTCAATGCTTCTCGGACAGGTCACTCCCGAATATCTCACGCTTTCGATCTTCCTTATCGTGCTGAACCTTCCTCTGTTTATTTACGGTCTGAAAAAACAGGGCAAGCTGTTTACTTTATATGCTATATACACGGTTGTGATATATTCAGTGTCCGCATGGCTTATTACCGATGTGATTCCCATTGACGTAGCAACTAAGTCGCCCCTCGCCGGCGAAGACCTTATCCTCTGCGCCCTCTTCGGCGGTGTTATCTCCGGTATCGGAAGCGGACTTGCCGTTAGATTCGGCGGTGCTATGGACGGTATTGAGGTAATGGCTGTTATATTTGCAAAGCGTCTCGGTATCACCGTAGGTACATTCGTTATGATCTATAACGTAGTTCTTTACGTTATCGCAGGTATCGTTATGGGAAGCTGGATACTTCCTCTTTACTCAATCGTTACCTACTACGCGGGACTCAAGACCATTGACTTTATCGTTGAAGGTCTCGACCGTTCAAAAGCGGCTATGATCGTCACGACCTTGCCGGATGAAGTGTGCACCGAGCTTTCTCGTGAGTTTGAATGCGGTGCTACTCGTATCGAAGCTACCGGTAGCTATTCGGGCGAAGCACGAACGATCGTGTATTTCGTGGTTAACCGATTCCAGATCGGTAAAATGAAAGCAATCGTCCGCGAAATCGACCGCAAAGCGTACATAACCATTACGGAAGTAGCGGATGTATTCCGCGCTAACCGCTGATTTTTCTGAAATTTAAGTTTCTCTGCGAAAATTTCGGTATTTTATTTGCAAAAATGCGTAATATGTGATATACTGATAGAAGTATATTATAAATCTCAATTTTAACGGAGGAAAACGTCCTAAGGACGCTTGACTTATTATGAGTTACGATGTTAAATCTGTAGTTTCCCATTTCGGTGTTGACGGTGAATGTGAGCTTTTCGGAAACGGACATATCAACGACACATACTACGTAAAGAGCAACCCCGCTTATATTCTTCAGAAGCTTAACACAAACACCTTCAAGCAGCCCGTTAAGGTAATGGAGAACATCAAGGCTGTAACTGAGCACCT
>CAJGDF010000297.1 GCA_904502105.1 uncultured Clostridia bacterium | reverse complement strand
CGAAAAACAAAAGCGGAAAAATGAGGATGTTTGCGCCCGATGTTTGTAAAGGTAATGACGGAAGATATTATCTTTTTTACGGGCTGAGTTTTTTGCCGTCAATCAGCGTTGCGGTTTGTGATGAGCCCGCGGGGAAATACGAATTTTACGGTTATGTAAAACATCCGAACGGTAAGTTATACGGTACTGAAAAAGGTGACTTTTTTCCGTTTGACCCCGGAGTAATAAACGATAACGGTAAAATTTATCTTTATTCGGGTTTCAGCCCCGATGTATGGTTTCTGAGACTTGGTATTGATTTAATCAGCCCTGTCAAAGGCGCAAAAGGCAATCAGGTTCTTGAACTTGAAAACGATATGCTGACGGTAAAAACAGTAAAACAGCTCATTCCCGGAACCCATAACAGCAAAGGAACGGGTTTTGAAGGTCACGAGTTTTATGAAGCAAGCTCAATCAGAAAATTCGGTGACAAATATTATTTTATTTATTCCTCGGTTCTATCGCACGAGCTTGCCTATGCCGTAAGCGATTATCCCGACAGAGATTTTAAATTTGCGGGTACGCTTCATTCAAACGGAGACATTGGTATAAACGGCAATAAAAATCCTATGAATTATTGGGGTAACAATCACGGTTCTGTTGAGTATATCAACTGTGAATATTATGTTTTCGGTCACAGGCATACATATTGGCGTGAGTGCAGCAGACAAGGTGTTGCCGAAAAACTCGGATATGAAAACGGATTGTTCAAATCCGCAGAAATGACCTCCTGCGGTCTTAACGGTAAACCGTTGGGACTCGGCAGATATGAAGCCGGAATCGTCTGCAACCTTTTTGCAAAAGAAGGAGCAGAGAAAAGCGTATTCTTCAAAAACAAAAAGAAAACTCAAATACATCCGTGCATTATGCAGACGGGTACCGACAGAGAAAATGAACCTTGCCAGTATATTCATAATATGCGTGACGGGTGCATTGCAGGCTTCAAATACTTTGAATGCGATTGCAAAGAAATCACGCTTACCGTCAGGGGAGGCAAAGGCAGAATTGATTTGTATTTTGATTTGAACGGTGATATAATAACCTCATTAAACATCAATGAATCGACAGACTTTGCCGAATGTTCCGCACCGCTTCAATTTTCAGGCAAAAAAGCAATTTATTTAAAATATTCGGGAGAAGATTATGCGGACTTGCTGTCTCTTGAATTAAGATAGAGTGAAAAGATTCGAACTAAACACGCCGAAAAGGTCGAGTCTTTTCACTCTAATGGGAAGGAGATTGAAAATGAAAACAAAAACTGTTACACCTGAAGCTTTGCAAAAAAAGCAAGCAAAGATTCAAAAAGAAATCGCAAAACTTGAAAAAGAAAGGTCAAAGCCTAAAAGAAGCGGCTACTTGCTTTATCTTATTCTGATAATTTGCATTGTTTATGTAACCGATGAAATTGCTTCACAGATAAGCACACTGATGAAAACCGAAATCGCAACGGATTTGCTCGCAAAATACGGTGAAAGCTCTATAGGAATTCTTGATATTCTCGGAATAGTTGCATTCCCGTTTCAGGGACTTTCACTCCTTTACAAGCCTCTTTCCGACAGATACGGCAGAAAGCTTTTTCTTATTATAAACACATTGGGAATGGGCATCGGATTATTTTTTGTGTTCCTTTCAAACAACATTGCGCTTTATGTTATCGGCTCAACGATAGTTGCATTTTTCGTTCCTCACGATATGCAGGTTGTTTACGTTACGGAATCTTCACCTCCCAAACACAGAGCAAAAATCTTTTCGCTTGTTAAATGTGTTTCTACTCTCGGATTAATGCTTATTCCTCTTTTGAGAAGAACACTCATGGCAGATGCCTCCGAATGGAGAAATGTTTATCTTGTTCCGGCTCTTCTCGGTATAGTTGTATCATTTATATCTCTTATGTTGCTTCGTGAAACGGATGCATTTATTGAATCACGCCTTAAATATCTTCGAATGACAGACGAAGAAAGAGAAGCCGAAAAGAATTCAAAGAATTCATCTTCTGCGCAGGGCGGAATTGTTGCGGCATTCAGATTTGTCGCAAAGCATAAACAGCTCCGCTGGCTTTACGGCTCTGTGGCATTCTGTACTGTCGGAGTGCTTATCACCATGCAGTATCAGGCAATTATATCATACGGCTACGCTCAGGCATATCTTGAGCAGGGACTTTTTGCAACGCTTGAAGCTGCTCTCGATGCGGTTTCGGTCGGTGCAGTTACATCGGCTCTGTTTATGTTCCCAGTAGGCAGCGGACTCATACAGCTCAGCCACGGTTTTATTTCGGATAAATTCGGCAGAAAAGCATCTCTTGTTTCAATGGCAGCAGCAACCCTTATATCTCTCGTTGTTTTTTCTGCAGGTGCGGAAAGAGCGTGGAATCCGTATCTTGTTGGATTTTTCAGCGGTGTTTGCATCGGAAGCTTCTGGGCAGGCACGGATATCAACAGTCTTATGGTCAGCGAATCATCTCCCACAAATCTTCGTTCCTCAATCGTATCATTGCAGATGTTTGCGCTTGGTATCGGGTATGTAGTAACATATCTTGTCGGAATACCCCTTATTACTTATTTCGGAAATTCATCAATACCTGCAGTATCTCTCGGTCTTGCATTG
>CAJGDF010000296.1 GCA_904502105.1 uncultured Clostridia bacterium | reverse complement strand
TTTGTCTGTTATAACACATGTTCCCGCAATATCGGTTATGTTTTTAACGTCTTCTCCGCTTGCAAGGCGTCGGCATATTTCTTTCATGGAACGTTCGCCCATGCCAAACGATAAAATGTCTGCCGAGGAGTCAACAAGTATCGATTTTCTCACCTCGTTCTGCCAATAGTCATAATGAGCAAAGCGGCGAAGAGACGCTTCAAGTCCGCCTATAACTATCGGAATTCCCCCGAACGCTTCCCTTATCTTGTTGCAGTAAACTATTACCGCGCGGTCGGGACGAAGCCCTGCTTTGCCGCCGGGAGAGTATGCGTCGGTATCTCTTCTGTTTTTTGCAACGCTGTAATGCGCCACCATTGAGTCGATATTTCCTGAATTTACAAGAAATCCGTACTTCGGTGCGCCGAGTATTTTGAAGGACTCAAGATCCTTCCAGTTCGGCTGTGCGATTATGCCTACGTTATAGCCCTCGTTTTCGAGGATTCTCGATATTATCGATGTTCCGAACGACGGGTGATCAACGTATGCATCGCCTGTTACCAATATAAAATCAAGCTGATCTATCCCTCTCTGCTCCATGTCTTCACGGCAGACGGGTAAAAATTTTTCGTTCATAATCTGTTCCTTTTAAAAAGCTAATCCTGCTTTCGTGCTTTCATTTCCTGCCACTGTGCCTTTGTTATAAGAACCTCTCGCGGTGTTGAACCCTGATACGGACCGACTATTCCGCGCGCTTCCATAACGTCGATAAGCTTTGATGCTCTTACGTAGCCGAGACCGACGAACTTCTGAAGCATCGTCGTTGATGCCTGACCCTTTTCGACGACGCACTGTATAGCCTCGTCAAGCTTCGGGTCGTCAACCTCTTCGTCATCATCCGAAGCCCCGCCCTTTGCTCCTGCCTTCTGCATTGCCGCATTCTGCTCGATCTGCTTGAGAATGCTGTCGTCGTATGTGCTTTCTTTGCCGTTTTTAACAGCCCTTACAGCCTTTTCAACCTCCTGGTCGGAAACAAAACATCCCTGAACACGTATCGGCTTAACTTCTCCGAGCGGAGAGTAGAGCATGTCACCCTTACCGATAAGCTTTTCTGCGCCCGAAGCGTCAAGAATAATATGTGAGTTGATAGCCGAGGATACCGCAAATGCGATTCTCGACGGCACGTTTGCTTTGATAAGACCTGTGATAACGTCTGCCGAGGGACGCTGTGTTGCAATAACAAGATGTATACCTGCCGCACGGCCCATCTGTGCAAGTCGGCATATTGAGTCTTCAACGTCGCCCTTTGCCGTCATCATAAGGTCCGCAAGCTCGTCTATAACTATAACGATCTGCGGAAGCTTCTTTTCTCCCTCAATAAGTGACTCGTTATAGCCGTTGAAGTTTCTTACGTTCTTGTCCGCAAACATCTTGTATCTCTGAAGCATTTCTCCGACTGCCCAGCTGAGTGCGCCTGCCGCCTTGCTCGGATCTGTAACAACAGGGATAAGAAGATGAGGAATTCCGTTGTAGATGTTAAGTTCAACAACCTTCGGGTCAACAAGTATAAGCTTGACCTCGTCGGGTGTTGCCTTGTAAAGAAGGCTTATAAGTATTGAGTTGATACATACGGATTTACCCGAGCCCGTAGCACCCGCAATAAGCAGGTGGGGCATCTTTGCGATATCTATTACCATCGGCTGACCGCTGATGCTCTTGCCGAGAGCAACGGAGATCTTGCTCTTGTGCGATGCAAATTCCTCGCTGCCGACGATCTCCTTGAGATATACCGTGCTTGTCGTTCTGTTCGGGATCTCAATACCGATAGCGGACTTGCCGGGGATCGGTGCTTCTATTCTTACCGCAGGTGCCGCAAGATGAAGCGCGATATCGTCCGAAAGATTTGCTATTTTGCTTGTTTTAACACCGGTACCGGGCTGCAGCTCGTATCTCGTTACCGTAGGTCCGCGTTTTGCATCGAGAACCTTTGCATTTATCTTAAAGTCTGAAAGCGTTTCGATAAGTCTTGCCGCATTCTGCTTTAACTCGTCTCTGTAAAGCGCCGCATTGTTGTCGGGAACAAACGAAAGAATATCCATCGGCGGAAATTTATATCCGTCAGCCTTTTCCTGAACAAGCTCCGTCGGCTCCTTCTGTTCGATTATTTCAACTGTTGCCCCGTCAAGCGCGGTTTCTGCAGCATCGTTCTCTTCGATAATTTCATCTGCGGGAACATCTGCCTCTGCTTCGGGGATTACCGCTTCAACGGCCGCAGGCTTCTCTTCAAATGTTTCGATAACCTTTTCTTCAGCAACTGTCGCAGGCTCGATTATCTCTTCAACCTGCTTTGCGATCTGTTCCGCTGTCGGCTTTTCTTCTTTATATACGGGCTGTGCGGTCTTCGGCGCCGCTTTCGAAATTATCTCGTCAAGATCCTTCTGTGTAAGAGCCGCGGTATTATCGCTTTTTACTGAAACAGGCTTTCTGTTCTTTGCTGTTCTTGCGTTCTTTTCCTTGTAGCCTCTTGTTATTTCGTTGAGAATGCTGTCAACATCGTCATCCTTGGGCTTTTCTTCTTTTTCAAGAACAAGCATCGGCTTCTTTCTTGTTTCTTTTTCGGAAAAGATCGTAGGATCTTTTGGAAGAGTCTTTTTGAGATCGTCAA
>CAJGDF010000295.1 GCA_904502105.1 uncultured Clostridia bacterium | reverse complement strand
GTTATATCCGAATTGAAGATTATTGGATATAATACATAAGGATCCATCTGCATCCAGGACATGGGAACAACGCCGCACATTACGCCCTTGCACATAAGAAATTCCCATGCATTCGGGGATCCCCATTTTTCGGTATCGTAAATATTTATATAGTCGAGAACATGTTCAATGTTTACAAGACCCCCGAGATTTCCGAATTCACGGATCTGATATGGGTCGGTAAATATAATATCGGCAAGTGCTTCGCCTGTTGAAAGTGTTGCAGCCATTACGGTTTTAAATGTATTGTCTATACCGATATATTTTAAGCTTATCGTTGTGTTATGCTTTTCTGCAACATCCTTGAGTCTCTTCAATGCGTTGTCGGCAAGAATTGTATCTCTGATATAATTGAGAGGTGTTTCTTCTGTATCTGAAGTTTGAAGAATGAAAAATTCGTGTTCGCTCCAGTCTACTGATACCGTTGTATCCAGTTCGTTTTCAAAAACTTCCTCCTGCTCGGCCGCGCAAGATGCAAGCATCGAAATGATCATTGTGATTGCGAGTAGTAGTGATAATTTTTTCATGTCGGAAAACCTCCTGATTTATTTTTACAATTATATTATATAGCATTTTTAACATATTGTCAATATTTTCATTATGGTTTTAATACATAAAAATTTTTTGTTCCTACTTGACAAGCATACGTATGTATGTTATAATAAAAGAAAAAAAGGAGTTTTTTATTATGAAAAAACAACATCATGAAATTCCCGATACCGAGCTTGAGGTTATGAATGCAATTTGGTCATTGCCCACTCCGACTTCAACAGGTGAAATCAAGAAAAAGCTTGATCTCAACAGACCCTGGAACCTTTCTGCTCTTCAGACTCTTCTCGGAAGATTGGTTGAAAGAGGTTTCCTTTCCGTTGAAAAGGAAAAGAGAAACAAAAAGTATACTGCCATTGTAAAGAATGACGAGTACCGTGTAAAAGCAAACCATACCTTCCTTGAAAAGGTAAACGGCAATTCCGTTAAAAATTTCGTTGCTTCTTTGTATGACGGAAATGTCCTTTCGAAAGAAGATCTTAAAGAATTGGAAGAATTCATAAACGAAAAGCTTAAATCCGACAACTGATTAACACAAACACACACAAACACTATTGGAACGGAGTGATTGAAATGGCCGATATTTTTCTTAATATTCTTGAAATTGCGGGTATATCTGCGATAATAACCGTTATTTTATTGGTTTTTGAGAAAATTATTTTAAAGCGATTTTCACCAAAGCTTTATTATTTTGCATGGCTTATCCTTGCAATCAGAATGCTTCTTCCTTTTTCAATGCCGAAAATTGAAACCCCGGTCAGTGTAACAATACCCGACCGTACTTTTACTGTATCAGCAAGCGCCCCGGAGGAAATCGGTTATTTTGATTCAACATCGGATCGGATTGAAAATACTCCCGCCCCGGAGGTAATTATACCGGATGATGCTTTTGTTTATTACCCCATAGACACTCCTCAAAAAAATTCAGATTCCATTGTATGGACCTCTGAGATTATTGCGCATATCTGGCTCGTTGGGGTAGGGGTTGCGGCATTATACTATGTTTTACAGTATGCAGTTTTCCGCATCCGATTAAATAAACGTACACCTGTTTTCGATTCAAACATTTTATTTGTCTTTGATGATGTTTGCTCTGAAATGAATGTTAAAAATGCCTCTC
This sequence comes from uncultured Clostridia bacterium, assembly GCA_904502105.1. Lineage (GTDB taxonomy): Bacteria > Bacillota > Clostridia > Oscillospirales > UBA644 > HGM12619. Next base: position 940 of record CAJGDF010000295.1, on the reverse strand, counting down.
TTTGCTATTGGTCAGATGCAAGGGGACCGATGCTTATCGGTTATTTCCGTCCCATTGTTGTTCTGCCATTCGATATGGAACTTGACGAGCAAACTCTTCGGTTTATTTTTACTCACGAGCTTTCGCATTTCCGTCGCAGAGATCTCTGGTATAAGCTTCTTATGTCTGTTGTTACTGCGATATATTGGTTCGATCCGTTTGCATGGATAATGAGAAAATGCTCATATAAATCAGTCGAACTTTCGTGCGACAGTGATGTTGTTAAAAACAAAACTACTGAATACCGAGGACTTTACTCTAAAGCAATTCTTTCGGGTGTTGCTTTGAAACATTGTGCTTCTCAAGGCTATACAACTTATTTTGCTAACGATAAGCGCCTTTTAAAGGAACGTTTCTCCTTCATTCTTGATACATCCGCAAAAAAACTCGGAATTACGGTTCTTTCGATCGTTATTATTGCGTCGATTGTTGTTTCGTCTGTTGTTGCCTGTGATTTTTATGAACCCGAAAAGCCGATTGAGATCGAAAACGAGGATTTGACCGAAGATCCCGAAGATATCCCAAATGCTTCTATTGATGCTGTCCTGGAGGCAAGTCCTCTTACAGCTTTTTCTATCGTTTGCGATACCGACTCGAATTACTCTATCGCCGGAATTTTCGAAAACGGTAATGTTGAAGAGCTTTTCGGCTTCGGCAAGGAAGCAGTTCTTGATATAGACATCGATAACGGAAGACTTTATGTCCTTCTTGCAGACGAGATAGGGTATATCGATCTTGCTGCCGATAAACCTGAGTATACTCATCTTTTCTATTCTGATTCACATGAAGGCTATAATTCTTTCTATCGTTTTGCTGTCCATAAAGGCTATATTTATTTGCTTTACGGTGTTTATGACGTCGGCGACGTATTTATAGACCGTATTCCCATAACGGCTCAAAG
>CAJGDF010000294.1 GCA_904502105.1 uncultured Clostridia bacterium | reverse complement strand
GTTTTTGCAAAGGTTATTTTATGGCTTGTTTTTGCAAGTATTATTTTAGTCGGCGTATGTTCCGGCGTTATGCTTATCCTGACAGGATTATCCGGCAATGATATCAATGTTAATATGTATCCTGACGAATATTATTACTATTATTCACCCGAAGCAATCCGATTTGAAGCAAGTTATGCCATAGTTGCGGGAATCGGACTGATAATTGGCAGTATACTCATTGCTTTTATAACTGTTTGCAGCGGTTTTCTTGCTATTGACGCATGTTTGAACATTAAAAACATAAATGATAATCTTACCGAGCTCATCAAGATCAATGCAGAAACAGGCAATACAACAGAAAAAATCAATGCGGCTGTTCTTGAAATAATGAAAAAGAAATAAATTTGATCCGTGTGTTTTAAAGCACACGGATCTTTTTTATGACAAACTTTTACGTAAGGTATCAAGTGCTTTCTTTTCGAGTCTTGAAACGTATGATCTTGATATACCGAGTCTGTCTGCTGTTTCTTTTTGTGTTAATGCAGGCTCAGATATACCGTAACGAAGAAGAATGATCTTTCTTTCTCGTTCATCGAGCATGGAAATTGCTTTTGCAAGTTTTTCAGTTTGCATCTTTCCGTAAATTTGTTCAACAATATTATCATCTTCGCTTATGATATCCATAAACGAAAGAGGATTTCCGTCTTTATCACAGTCAATCTCTTCATTAATTGAAATATCATTTGCGGACTTCTTTTTACTTCTGAAAAACATCAGGATTTCATTTTCGATACAGCGGGCGGCATACGTAGCGAGCTTTGTAGATTTATCAGGCTTAAAACTGTCAACAGCTTTTATCAATCCAAGTGAACCGATAGAAATGAGATCATCGGGATCATCTGCGGATTGATAATATTTTTTTACGATATGCGCAACAAGACGCATATTACATTCTATAAGTCTGGCTCTTGCGGTCATATCCCCCTCCCCCATTCGCCTGAAACATTCGCGTTCTTCAGCAGAACTAAGAGGTTTTGGAAATGACCCAGAGGCAGAAACATGTAAAATAAGAAAAAATAGATCAAAAAACATAAAGCACCCCCTTCAGGTGCTTTATTATATGAAAAAAATTCTTACATAAGAACAAAAAAGACATTGTGCATAAAGCGCAATGTCTTTTTAATATTAGTCGATATATTCGTTTCTGTCAACAGATCTGAAATGCTTGATCTGTTTAGCATCGTCGATCAACTTGATTACTTCAACAGCCTGTTCAAGAGAAATGGGATAAGGAATACCATTAACGATATCATCATAAAGAGTATCCCAAGGAAGAGTGATCTCTTTGTTCGGAGGAGTTACAACTTCTTCTTCGATCCATCTGATCTCTTCAGCAGATTCAAAAGTACCGCTTGCACCGAAGCTTGTTGCACCGGGTGTGTTGGGGTCAGCCTGAATTCTGTTGAACTTCTGTTCGGGATCAACATATCTGAGTTTAGCAACGTTGCCGTCAATAATAGCAGAACCGCGGGTACCGTAGATCATATATTCGGGAACATGACAAGCAACACCGCTGTTTATTTCCATATCAACAACACGGCCGTTTTCGCCTTCGAAGATCATCTTGATAGCGTCTTCACAGTCACCTGCCGCAGTTACACAGTCAAGATGAGAGAACATACGTTTAACGGGGCTATCAAGAAGACGAAGAGAATGGTCAACGATATGAGGACCCCAGTTAAGGATCATGCCACCACCGAATTCGTTAAGAGTCTGCCAGTCATTACGTCTGCCAAAGCTGTTGCGTGCAAGGCGGATCTGATGAACGAAACCGAGGATACCGGAATCAATGAGCTTTCTTACATATTCGTAGTTACGTTCAAAACGGCGATTGTGGCGAACGAAAAGTCTGCCGTATTTACCGCTGTCGCTGATTTCTTTAAGTTCGGCAGCCTGAGCGTATGTACAAGACATGGGTTTTTCGATAAGAACATCTTTACCTGCAAGAAGAGCCATTTTTGCATGAGCATAATGGTCTACGGAACGGGTTGCAATATCGACGATTTCAACATCGGGATCTGCGATAAGGTCCTCGATCTTGGTGTAACATTTACAATTAGGGAAGCGTTCTTTGATAATGTCAAGACGTTCGGGAATGATATCACAACCTGCAACGTAAGTAAATTTATCGGGTACATCCATCAATTCACCCATATGCATGCCTTTACCGGCACGTCCGATACCAACAAGACCGAGACGGATAATTCTTTTGTTTTCCATAAGATAAAACTCCTTTCTGCGTATAACACAGAAATATTATTATATTTTAGCCCCAAAGTTTTTTATTGGGGGAATTTGCTTTAATACCTGAAAGATCACCAACAAGTTCGAGAGCAGCACCTGTACCCTTTGCAACGCAGGATACGGCATCGTCAGCAACATATACGCGAATACCTACATATTCTGCAATCATCTTATCAAAGCCATAGATAAGACTTCCGCCGCCTGTCATAATAATACCGTCAACGGAAATATCACCGATAAGTTCAGGCGGTGTGCGTGAAAGAACATCATGAGTAGCTTCGGCAACTGTTCTTCCCGGTTCGGAATAAGCCTCCATGGTATCTTCGGATGTGATTGTAAATTCACGGGGAAGACCTGATGAGAGGTCTC
>CAJGDF010000293.1 GCA_904502105.1 uncultured Clostridia bacterium | reverse complement strand
TATTATCTTTCGGAAAATAATATATCTGCAAGTTATCCACCTAAACAATCACATGGCCTTGCTGCACTAAATTTGTTAGGCGAATATTATCTTAACTTGAAGAATGGACAAGCGTTTGATATAAGGTATACAATTGGAGTTGCCAAAACTAAATCGTTACTTATCGATATACTGAAATATCTGCAGTCTTATTTCCAACTACAAGAATTTGAAGATATCATAGAATCCGCAAAAGAAGTGGCAGAAAAAGCTTCACTCATTCATCTCATGGGCGTAAAATATAATTATACATTTGACCGAAGTCTTCTTGAAAATATATATTCGCATATAATGTCAATTATAGAAATAGAGAAGAACACATTCCCACAAATTATCAATAAATTAAAAGCTGTAACTCTATTCCCCGTCGGAACATATTTAGGTCCGTTGGATAAGATTTAATAAATGGGACGGAATAAAATATAACAGCTTTGATTCTTATTAAAGTAATAAAACGATGGTAGACACCAAAATCAGTGTCTACCATCGTTTTATTACCACAAAAATACACGTTCTCAGGATTTATATTTTACATGACAGTTGCAGTTCGGAAAATGCAATGGATGGCTCCAAGATTTTCTGTAATATTATTATATTTCTACAGAGTTACCGCTTTTTGCAAAGTAACAGAGTTAGAAGCCTTGTACAGTAAGTGTTACCGCCGAAGTGTACAAGCTCCTGAGGCTCGTAATTTTGGAGATAGGTTAAAAGATCCATCTCACGTGCTTGAGCTACGATATTTGGTGGGATGTAGGGCATGGGGAACCTCCTTTGTATTTTGTTTTTTGAATTGTCAAAAAATGATATTACGACCGCACTACAAGAAACATAACCGCACTTAAACCTTCTTCATTAAGTAGCAAACAAACCTCGTGAGATATCCTGTCGTTTATATTATACTCCACACAGTAACACAAAGGCTACCAACAATCAAAAAAATATGAGACTTAAATTTAACTTTTTCGTATTGAAATAGGCTTCCTTCAGACTCCGCCTCACGATGGACGATCTTGCCCTCAGCTAACAGTTCCTACTGCCAAGTCTGTAGCGGACTTCCACCGCCAAGTAATAACGCATGCCAAGCGCACTAAAATAGCAACACCGAGAGTTTTTATCCACTCGGTGTTGCTGTTTATTCTAATTTATCTTTAATTGTTTATTACTCAATTCTGATACGAACCTTGTAAAGTATCAAAAATGGTTGGGGTGGGACTCGGGCAAACAAATATCACAAAACCATTTTCCGTCGACTCTTGAACCATTTGAAACTTCTTCGACATATCCTTCGTACCTAGAATCCGATGTCCATTCTCCACATTGACTGCATCTCCCAAGATTGCTTGTTTGTTGCAAATCAACTATTTGGGTTGACAAAAACTGTAAATAATTATTTGGGACTTCATTCAAAAAATCATCAAGTGCCTTTTGTACAAATTCATCTATTTGATATTGTATTTGTGCATTATCTTCGTTATCATTTACCAAAATATTGATTTTATAAATAAACATACTTAAGACCACTTTCCATATTTTATTGCAAAATCAAAAATTTTTCCTGTTGCATCTTGAAAATAGTGAAGAGACACTTTCTGTCCATCAATCCACCCATTTTGATATACTTTTTTCCAACCATGTCCTAATTGGTTCAGTTCGTCAAGCAATTTCCTATTATTAACTGTAACTTTTTTCAGCCCATTTTGAACTTTCACAAAATTCGGATTATACCCTGGGGCTTTCTTTATCGAACTGTATGTGTTTTTTATACCACAATTAGCATTATGTACGCGAATAGCACTCTCGCCGACATAGTACGTGTGGTCGTCTTCAACTTGGAAGTTGTATACTGCAATAGGAGATTCAAGTATCTCATGCTGTACTCTTTCAAGAACAACATATTCTCCATTCAAGAGAACTAGCATATCTCCCGCACGAAGTTTTACGGCATCCGTCCAGCCTTTGGCAGGAACATAGAATGGATGATTGGGTGTTGTCGTGATTTTTTCACCATTAACGTACAAATGAATAAACTCGTCTGTTTCATTAACGTATGTCTCTACAACACGCTTGAGTTCGACTTCATCGGTTGTCTCGTTCCATGCAAAGACGACATCGCCTTCAGTTATGTTTTCGATCGCTACATAACCCGCGGCTGTTAGAATTGCTGTCCCTGCTACAAAGCAGTGTGGTGATTTTATTCCTCCGGTTATTGCTCCTGTGATAGCTCCGCTTAATGCTCCGTCTGCAGCTCCATTTAATGCGGCATTACCTGCACCTTGCCAACTTCCCGTTGTTAGTCGATGGCTGACCGCGCCTGTAACAGCCCCCGAAACTGCTCCTGATACCAACCCTGCTGCAGCACCTTGCGCGGCTCCTATCAGTGCACACGATATCGGTGCACCTGCCCCAACCGTAGCAACAGAAATAGCTGCCGCTGTGGCTACCACTGCAACAACTGCAACTGCTGCAACTGCCTTCTTAACCCACTTGGGCCACTGTCCGCCGTTGTCGTCCATGTTTACTGGATTATTAAGACAATATGCAAACAGATTATGCTGTGTCATGCTTGATATGTCGGCAGTCAGCACTGCTTCATCATCCGCATTGATAAATCTTCTCACCTGAGGAT
>CAJGDF010000292.1 GCA_904502105.1 uncultured Clostridia bacterium | reverse complement strand
TTTCTTTCATAAAAATAAGTACTGCTTCATTGATCAAACGACAGCAGTACTTTCTTTTTTGTTAAATTATTCTATTTGAGCAAAAGATGCTTTTGCATCATGTCGGGATGGTCTGCATAATTTATGGCAGTTTCTTTTGTGATTAATCCTTCTTTGTATAAGCCTAAAATCGAAGAGTCCATAGTTAACATTCCTTCATTACGTCCCGCTGCTATGGAGTTTTCGATTTGATGGACCTTATTGTCTCTTATCATCGTTCTGATTGCGGTATTTATGTGCATAACCTCAAAGGCAGGTACTATATTTCCGCTTATATCGGGTAACATTTGTTGCGAAACAACTGTCTTCAAAACGGTCGCAAGCTGAAAACGTACCTGCGCCTGATATTCGGACGAGAATGAATCTATAACTCTGTCTATTGCATTTATTGCGCCCTTTGTGTGCATCGTTGCTATAACGGTGTGTCCTGTTTCGGCTGCTGTGATCGCGGTTTTTATTGTTTCGGCATCACGCATTTCTCCCAATAATATTACATCGGGTGACTGTCTTAAGCATGCCCTCAATGCGGAAAGATAGTCGGCTGTATCTATGGAGATTTCGCGTTGGCTTATTATGCTTTTTTTGTTCTTATGCAGATATTCGATAGGGTCTTCCAGGGTTATGATATGGCAATCACGCTCATTGTTGATTTTGTCCACAATACATGCCTGGGTAGTGGATTTTCCGCTTCCCGCTGTGCCTGTAAAAAGTATCATTCCGTTTGTTATTTTTGAAATATCCATTACAGGGGTCGGGATGTGAAGCTCTCTCCAATCGGGAATATCAAAAGAAACTATTCGTACAACTGCTGCCATAGAGTTTCTTTGACGGAACGCATTTACTCTGAAACGAGCCACCTTGGAAACAGAAAAAGAAAAGTCGTCATCTCCGGTTGAAAGAAATTTTTCCATATCCCTGTTGGCAATGCTGTAGATTTCTTTAATGATTTTTTCCGTATCCTGAGGAAAAAGTATATCTTCTTTTATCGGATGTATATGTCCTTCCGTTTTTTCGGATAAAGAACTTCCTGCAATAATAAAGATATCCGAAGACTTATTTTCAACGGCATTTTTAAGGTGAAGAAGAAAATCTGACATAATGATCTATTTGTTCCTTTCGAGTATTATTGTATTGAGCTTGTTGAATGCCATTTGATAACATTCCATTTCCCGTCAATAAAGGAAAGTTCAACTGTAATGAACTGAGTTTCAGATATATCGCAAACGTAAGAATAATAGTTGCCGTTTACGGTAACATTTTCAGGTACGATACCTGATTTTAATTGCGCAAATATCTTTTCGGCTTCAGAATCAGCGTTATAGTATGCTTTGACTGCATTGTGTGATGCTTCCGCCAGATCCTTTGAGGTTACGACCGTACTTAAAGTCAAAAGCGTAAAAACTATTATGCACAGTATTGAGAATATTGTAATGAGTGAAGATCCGCCGACAATAGGGGTGTTTGTATTTATTTTTTTCATGATAAACCGTTTCTTTCCGTGGGGCTTGTGATGATTTTTGTTTTACCTGATCGTTGCGAAAATCTATTTTTCATCCGGCAACTCCTCCTGCCAATATACCGTAAGACCAAAAAGCTGATCTCCGTTATACGTAACAAGTATATCAGCACCGCCCAAAAACGGATCATCTTCTGTTAACGGCGTTGATATTACAGTATATTCTCCTTCGGTATCAGGTAAAAATTCTTTATTGTATCTGACGGTTGACTGTTCGGAGAGATTCTTTTCTTTTTTCAGCATTTCTGCCGTATTTTGTGCAAGGATCACGGCTCCGTCGGTTGCTTCGGTTTTTACCGATATCTGTCTTGCCGCCGAAAAACAACCGATGCATACGGATGCGATGATCGCAAATACAGCTATCATAAATATTTGCTCGATCAGAGGCAAAAAGGCTCTATTTTTCATATGTATCTCCCGTACAACTTCTTAAAGATACGTTTTCAACATCACATTTCCCGTTTGAGTGAGTGATCGTTACAGTTACAGTTCCATTGTTTTGCTTAAAATTCAGCCCGTTTAGCGGAAGTATCTGTTCGCCGTCTTCTTTGCTGAATGAACCGTCTGCTTTTGAAAAAAGCTCGCATAAATAACCGTTATGACAGTAAATACGGGTGTAATATCTGGTTCCGTTGATCGTCTCTATCCTGAAAAATGTATCACCCTCGGAACTCTCGGTCTGCTCATCAAAATTTCCGATGAACATCATTCCGTCACCGTCACTTTGGTGTATCTGTGTTATGATGTATTGATTTATTGTTCGTAATTCAAATTGTGTGCGGTCTCGGTTCAATGTATCTTTATAGATCTTTGTTCCGAAAAGCAGGGCGAACAGGATGCAGACGCTGAATATTATCAGTATTAAAAACGGAGCGATGACGCTTATATCAATTGTATTTGTTTTGCCCTTCATTTCGCTTTATGCTCCAATACTGTGATATCCGGCATAAGGTTTGATGCCGTCAGTTCATATTTGATAATATATTTTTTTTCATTATAACGTATGTTATAGTTTGTTATAAGATATTCAAGAGAAGGAGGATACGCTCCCTCAATGGAATAACACGATACCGCGGCTCTCGCAATTGACTCTTCAAGCCTTTTTTTATCTTCGAGAGAGTTTCCGTCCTTT
>CAJGDF010000291.1 GCA_904502105.1 uncultured Clostridia bacterium | reverse complement strand
CCGAAATTATGCGAAAAATCGGTCGATACAGACTGGCTGCCCGTAAGACATCCGTCGATTATCTGCTGTTCCTTATCCGTGAGCTGGCTCGTCGAAACAGGCCACGATGCGTATTTTAAAGGTATGAAAAAGCCGTCTGTTTTACATATCCATAAGTTTGCGTCCACAACGCTCGAAACAAGCGTTGCATAATCGGGGAAATTTTTCGCCTTCAGCGTCGGCTCCTCAAGCGAATTTTCACTCGATATAAAATCCGCTATGCCCATTGCACAGTCGAGAAGCGCAACGCTTTTCTCTTCGTAGGCATAGCGAAAAAATAAAGACATAAAGACCGCGCTGGTGATTAATACCACCAGCACAGTAACGGATATGAATACGGCAATAACCTTTGATGAAAGGCTTTTAAACATTATTTGACCTCGAACTTGTAGCCGACGCCCCAGACTGTTTTAATGTCAAAGTTGACAGACTGATCAAGGTTGAGTTTTGTTCTGATTCGTTTGATATGTGTATCAACAGTTCTAGTGTCACCAAAATACTCATAACCCCAAATGTTTTCAAGAAGATGGTCTCTTGTGAAAACTCTGCCGGGATTGGAAGCGAAAAGCCAGATGATCTCGATTTCTTTCTTTGTGAGGATAACGGGCTTTCCGTTGACATAAGCTTCGTAACTGTTCATATCAACAACAAGACCTGCGATCTCGATGCGTTTGGAACGTTCGTCCGAAATTTCATCGGTAACGCGGCGAAGAACAGCTTTAACTCTTGTCATAACTTCTCTCGGGGAGAAGGGCTTGGGTATGTAGTCGTCCGCACCGATGTCGAGACCCATGATTCTTTCAGCCTCTTCGTTCTTAGCGGAAACGATGATTATGGGAACACTGGAAGTCTGCCTGATCTGACGGCATACGTCAAAGCCGTTCATTTTCGGCATCATAACGTCGAGCAATATAAGGATAGGATTGAATTCCTTATACATTTTAAGAGCCTGTTCTCCGTCGTAGGCGCAGATACATTTGTAACCTTCTTTTTGTGCGTATGCTTTAAGAATATCAACAATATCCTTGTTGTCATCCGCGATGAGTATGATCTTGTCCATTACAGCGACCTCCGTGATAAAAAATTCACTTTTATATTAAAGATTATAACATGAAAAGTCAAGATTGTCAATCTTTTTTACGATTAAGTCAAAAGTAACTTTTCTGTGTGACAAAAATTACACATTTGTGAAATCGGAATGTCAATTTGTGCTTATCGCAAAATATTTATCAAATCTCCACGTCCGCATTTGAGCAAAGCTTCCTTAACAAGTGCCCTGTTCTGAGGTTTTTTGTACTGAAGCAGTGCTCTTTGGTATGCTTTTTCTTTTGCCGTTTTGGGTACGTATACCGGCTGCATTGTAAAAGGATCTATACCGGTATGGAACATTGCTGTTGATATTGTACCGGGAGTGGGGTAAAAATCCTGCACCTGCTCGGGCTGATAACCGATGCTTTTTATGTAAAGCGCAAGGTTTACAGCATCGTTTAACGTACATCCCGGATGCGATGACATCAGATACGGTACAAGGAACTGATTACAGCCGAATTTTTTGTTCAACGCAAAATATTTTTTGTAAAATGCTTTATAATGCGAAAAATGAGGCTTGCCCATCTTTTCAAGAACCCTGTCCGAAGAATGCTCGGGCGCAACCTTGAGCTGACCGCTTATGTGGTGCTTTACAAGCTCGTTGAAAAATTCGTCTTTTTTGTCTAACATCAGATAGTCGAAGCGTATGCCCGATCTGATAAAAACTTTTTTGATCTTCGGCAAAGCCCTTACCGTTCTTAATATGTCAAGATATTCCGAATGGTCTGCCGTAGCCGCAGGACACGGTTCGGGTGCAAGACATTTTCTGTCTTTACAGAGCGATTTTTTCTTGCACGCATTTCTTCTGAAATTAGCGGTCGGACCGCCTATGTCGTGAATATAGCCCTTGAAGTTTTTCAGGGTAGTTAAAAGCTTTGCTTCGTTAACAACAGATTCCTTCGATCTTGTCGTTATATTTCTTCCCTGATGGAACACGATGGAACAGAAATTGCATCCGCCGAAGCAGCCGCGGTTGTGGGTTATCGAAAATTCAACCTCCGTAAGCCCCGGAACACCGCCGTCTTTTTCATACATCGGATGGTACGTTCTTGCATACGGCAAAGCGTACACCTCGTCCATTTCCTGCTGATTTAACGGCTTTGAGGGGACGTTCTGCAAAACAAACCTGAGTGAGTGCTTCTGAACGAGAGGCTTTCCTTCGTATGCATCCTGCTGGTCGTACTGTATCTTTGTTGCTTCCGCAAATTTCTCTTTGCTCTTTTTTACTTCTTCAAATGACGGGCAGTATACCGCATTTTCGGGTATTTTGTCTGTTATAACACACGTTCCCGCAATATCGGTTATGTTTTTAACGTCTTCTCCGCTTGCAAGGCGTCGGCATATCTCTTTCATTGAGCGTTCGCCCATGCCAAAAGATAATATGTCTGCCGAGGAGTCAACAAGTATCGATTTTCTTACCTCGTTCTGCCAATAATCATAGTGTGCAAAGCGGCGAAGAGACGCTTCAAGGCCGCCTATAACTATCGGAATTCCCCCGAACGCTTCCCTTATCTTGTTGCAGTAAACTATTACCGCGCGGTCGGGACGAAGCCCTGCTTT
>CAJGDF010000290.1 GCA_904502105.1 uncultured Clostridia bacterium | reverse complement strand
TTTCGATCTCAAGTTCGCCGCGATCGACCATTTCTTTCATCTTTTCGCACTGATAGAAAAGACCGTTTTTCATATTGGGCCAGCCGAAGCTGTTTTCCTGACCTGCCTGAGCGTAACCAAAGGAGAGGCAGTTGCCGCTGAAATTCTGATCGAGATACCAATCGTTCCATTCGGGAACAGATCCGCCTCCGTGTATCCTCGAAGTATATACAGGTTCAAGAGAGATAACGCCCATAATGCCGGAATCGCCCTTGCTGTTTACATTATAGCCGTAGTCATACTGGTAAAGATAGTCGGAGCCGAGCATACGAAGGATGGGAACATTGACCTGATTTTCTTTCGTCTGCGCAGGACAGAATGAATTGAATTTAGACGGATAGTAGCCCTGTCCGTAGTAGCCGCCCCACATGGTGTAGCCGTCAGTACCGACCTGATCCTTGCAGTTGCAGGCAGCATCGAGACCGTATTTTTCGTTTGCATGGTTAAGAGTTACGATATCAAAAGCCCATGAACCGAATGACTTGGGATAATAGCCGAACGTTTCATTAAACTTTTCAAAAAGCTCATCGACCATAGCTTTTTTCTGATCATTGTTATATCCGACGGAAAAGCCAACATTTGCATGCCAGTCCCACGGGAAACGGCCGCGCCATGTCATTCCGCAATTTTCCACGAGCGGCTGAACAGTTTCAAACCATACGCCGATCTCGAACTGATCGGTGGGAAGTTCTTTTAACATATCGACATATTCGGGCATAAGAAGAGCATCGTACTGCAAAAGGAATGTGCCCTTAAAATTATATTCCTTTAAAAGTTTTATCTGTTCTCTTACGGGTTCAACGAGATCTATTCTCGGGTCTCTCGGCTCACAGCCTCGAATAAAATTTATAAAGTTGATTATCTGTCTTTTCATTATCATTTCCCTCTCTTTATTTGATCTTAATTTCAATCATTTTGTTTTCGGAGTTAACGGTAAGATTATCATCGAGTGTTCCGCAAAGAATATCGATACCGTAATCAAAACCTCTGGCGGTAAAGTCTACCCTGCGGTCGTTTGCCTTTTTGGCGGTAACGTATTTACTTGTAAAATCGGCATAAACGGGTTCGATAACGAAGTCTTTTTCCTCGGCAGTTATCTTTATTCCGTTTTCGCTTGCAACGATCTTAACGCCGCCGATGGAAGAATATTTGATATCGAGAACAACGGAAGTTCCTTCCTCGGAATATTTGATATCATAAATATCAAAACCTTTATCTGTTCCGTCAGCCTGCGGTTTTATGTAAAGACCTGCACGTTTGCCGTTGCCGCAGAAGCGCATACCGTCCATTACAGGAAGATTGTCGTATTCGAGATATACGTTTTCGCAGATGCCGTTAAGGTATCTTTCCTCATAATTTTCATCAAAAATATAAAGGTCACGGATCCAGAGTTTGCCGTTTTCAGCGTAGAAATTAACACGATAATTTTTACAGCAATACCACCAGGATTTTCTGCCGCTTTCTCGCCAGTCATTATCGGCAACAAGAGTTGACGCAGGGGTCTCGGAATATGTTTGCTTATACCAAAGACCTGTATCACGCAGAGTTTCGACTTCTACTTTACCTGCATCGACAAGTTCCTTGATTTTTGCGCACTGATAGGTCATGCCCTCTTTAATAAACCACCACTGGAAGCTGTTTTCCTGACCTGTCTGAGCGTAACCGAAAGAAAGGCTGTTGCCGCTGAAGTTTTTATCAAAATACCAATCGACCCATTCCTTAACGCCGCCGCCACCGCGTATAACGGATTCTGTATACGGTTCAAGAGAAACAACGCCCATAACACCCGCATTGCCGGTGCCGTTAACGTCATAACCGAAGTCGTACTGATAAATAAAGTCAGAGCCAAGCATACGGAAAATGGGAACATCCACCTGATTTTCTTTACTCTGCGCAGGTGTAAAGGAGTTAAACTTACTCGGATAGTAGCCCTGTCCGTAATAACCGCCCCACATGGTATAACCGTCGGTTCCGACCTGTTCCTTGCAGTTGCAGGCAGCATCGAGGCCGTATTTTTCATGGGCATGCTTTAATGTAACTATATCAAAAGCCCATGAACCGAATATTCTGGGATAATAACCGAAGATCTCCTTAAACTTTTCAAAAAGCTCATCGACCATTGCCTTTTTCTGATCATTGTTATAGCCCATAGAAAAGCCGACATTTGCATACCAGTCCCAGGGGAAACGTCCACGCCACTCTATACCGCATTTTTCGGTGAGAGGCTGAACGACCTCAAACCATACGCCTATTTCAAACTGGTCAGACGGCAGTTCTTTTATCAATTCAACGCATCCGGGAAGGAAAAGCGCATCATACTGCAAAAGGAATGTGCCTTTAAAGTTGTACTTTTTCAAAAGAGAAATATGCTGTCTTACAGTCTCCAGAAGATCTATCTCAACCCTCGGCTCACAGCCACGAATAAAGTTTATAAAGTTGATTATCTGTCTTTTACTCATAACATACCCTCCTGAAAGGTTTTTATTTAATTATACCGCAATTTTAAAAAAAATCAAGATAAAACATAAATAAATTTACAATCAAACGAAAAAGTCAAGATAAAAACATAAACGAAGTTACAATAAAAAGTCTGCACATCTCTATATGAATGTACAGACTTTCCGTTATTTATCTTCTTTTTTACGTTTTC
>CAJGDF010000289.1 GCA_904502105.1 uncultured Clostridia bacterium | reverse complement strand
ATGAAGCCGTACAGCGGCTCTCATATGGTATGGAACGGCTTAGTTCCCGACTTTACAATGCCCCAGGCGCAGAAAATATATGCCGATCAGCATAAAGAGAAGCATATCGATATCGGTATTTCGGGCTATAAGATAGACGAGTGCGACGGTTACGACAACTGGCTTTTCCCCGACCATGCAAAATTTCCCTCGGGAAGAAATGCGGCGGCGGTAAGATCGACACTCGGAATTCTTGCGCAGAAAACAATTTACGAGGCATATAAAGAACAGAACAAGCGTACTTACGGCCTTGTCCGTGCATCGGCGGCAGGTTCGCAGATGATGCCTGTCTGCATTTATAACGACTGCTACTCTTTTGAGCAGTATCTGACTGGTCTTGCTTCCTCATCTTTCTGCGGTGCGCTGTGGGTACCCGAAGTGCGTGATGCGGACACTGCGGAGGAATGGGTAAGAAGATTCCAGATGTGTGTATTTTCACCGATGCTTATGCTCAACGCATGGGCAAACGGCGTAAAACCCTGGCAGTTTGAAGAAGTTGAAGACATAATCAGAGACACGATCAAATTCAGAAAGAGCCTTTTGCCGTATATTTATAATGCGTTCTACCTCTACAGAACAAAAGGTATTCCGCCGTTCAGGGCGCTTTGCCTCGACTTTGATGCCACCGCATCGCAGGAAATGACGGCGCTTGATCACACCGACAACCCATACGAAACACTCAGTTTTTCCGACACGATCGATCAGTATATGGCAGGATCAGAAATCATGGTCTGCCCCGTCCGCCCCGGCCAGAAGACGAGAAAAGTCCTGCTTCCCCAGGGCGACTGGTACGACTACTACACGGGCGAATTTGTCGGCAACGGCGAGACGATCGAGATCGACTGTCCGCTTGATAAAATTCCGCTTTTCGTCAAAGAAGGCGCGATGATACCGACTGCCGATGAAGACAAAAATCTTATCGTCCGTTGCTACGGTGACAGAGGTTTCGGCTTTATTTACGATGACGACGGCGAAACGTTCAACTGCGAAAACGGCGAATATGCGCTCTTTTCAATGGCGTTCAACCATGAAAACGGTGTGCTCAACTGCAATTATCTGAGCGAATACGACGGATACGATCCCAAATATAAAGAAGTGCATTTTTATGACAAAAAAGATTTTTAATTCAGACCCCTACTTGAAAAAATTTGAAGCGACCGTTCTTTCATGTGAGGAAAACAAAGGCAAATTTGATCTTATTCTCGATCAGACCGCGTTTTTCCCCACGGGCGGCGGTCAGCCGCATGATGACGGAACAATAAACGGCATAAATGTTTCGGACGTTTACGAAAAAGACGGAGAGATCCGCCACACTGTTGAAAGTCCGATAGATGTCGGCGAAAAAGTTATCTGCGAAATAGATTTTGAAAAGCGCTTTATGCTCATGCAGAATCATTCGGGTGAGCATATCCTTTCGGGCATAGTTCACAGAAGATTCGGTTATAATAATGTCGGGTTTCATATGGGCAGCGATTTTATAACCGTTGATTTTGACGGGCCTCTTTCTGCGGAGCAGATAGCGGATGTTGAAGCCGAAACGAATGCCATGATCGCGCAAAATCTCGATATTTTAACGTTTTTCCCCTCCCCCGAAGAGCTTGAAAAGCTTGAATACCGTTCAAAGAAAGAGCTTACGGGAGATGTAAGGATAGTTGAGGTTCCCGGAGCGGACATGTGCGCGTGCTGTGGAACACACGTTAAAAAGACGGGCGAGATAGGGCTTGTTAAAGTTATTGAACATATGAAATACAAGGGCGGTGTTCGTCTGTCTATCCTTTCGGGGAAACGCGCTCTTGAAGATTACAACAGAAAAAACGCCGATATCTACCGCATTTCCGCGCTTTTATCAAAAAAACCGAACGAGGTTGCGGACGGTGTTGAACGTCTGCTTGCGGAGCTTGCAGAAAAGAAATACGCATGCGATCAGCTTTGGCGAAAATATGTTGAAGAAAAGACAGAAAATATAACCCAAACAGAAAATATAATATTTGTAAAAGAAGAGGGCAGAGACAACAACGATCTTCGCACGCTTGCGCTTTCTCTGGCGAAAAAGGGTGCGGCGGCAATCGTTGTTTCGGGCGAGGAAAACGGTGTTACACGTTACGCCTTAGCCTCCGAAAAGGGCGACACACGTCCGATAAACAAAGCTCTCTGCGATAAATTTTCGGGAAGAGGCGGCGGAAGACCCGAGGTTTGCCAGGGCTCTGTTAACACCACCCCCGAAGATATAAAAGAATTTATTTTAACACAAACACTTTGAGGACTAAACACATGACAGCACTCATAACCGGCGCAAGCTCGGGAATAGGCAGGGACATGGCGCGCGTTCTCGCAAAAAAGGGAATATCTCTTATTCTTGTTGCGAGGCGGACCGAGCCGATGGAAGAGCTGAAAAAGGAATTTTCCGTTCCTGTTGAAATTATAAGCTGTGACCTTTCAAAAAAGGAAAACATCTATGCCCTTTACGAAAATGTAAAGGACAGAAACATCGATATTCTTATCAACAATGCGGGTTTCGGCGTTTTCGGAAAGTTTTGTGAAACCGATCTTGAACGCGAGACCGAAATGATAAACACCAACGTTACGGCAATGCATATGCTCATGAAGCTCTTTTTGGCCGACATGAAGGCAAAGGATTCGGGCTATATTTTAAACGT
>CAJGDF010000288.1 GCA_904502105.1 uncultured Clostridia bacterium | reverse complement strand
GTTTCTACAAAAGAAATTCTGAAATACGCGTTTAACCAATCGAAGCAACCGGAGGAATCGGGTGTGAGAACACATATTTCCTCCATGAACAAAAAGTTTAAATCGGTATCAGGACGCAATTTTATATGTTCTTCGAATTCAGAGGGATACATAATTTCAACGCCACTTTTAGAGCGCAATGTTGCGTTTTCTGCCTTGTAATATATCCTGTATTTTCCAAAAAACACAAAAAATCATATATCTCAGCACCTTGCATATAATATATTATTGCGAGGTGCTTTATGTTTTCAATATTCAATATTTTAGTTAAATTCATTTCCTTAATACTTGGAATAGAGGATGGACAAAACTTCCCACCCCCACTGTCTGCAGATGAAGAACGTGAGCTTTTCATTGCCAAAGATGGCGGAGATAAACGAGCGAGAGATAAGCTCATCGAGCACAATCTTCGTCTTGTTTCACACATAATAAAAAAATACTATTCTTCATATGAATATCCCGATGAATTATTATCAATAGGAAGCCTCGGTCTAATAAAAGCAGTGGATTCATTTAAATCGGAGTTTGGCACTAGGTTTGCAACCTATGGTGCAAAATGCATTCAGAACGAAATACTGATGTTTTTCCGTAGCAAAAAGAATCGCGGTGTAGAAATTTCCATAAACGACCAAATAGATGTAGATAAGGAAGGAAATCCGCTTACATACCTTGATATAATCAGCTCGCAAGAATCCGTAGAAAATGACCTGGATATGAAGGTACATATTGAAAAACTGCGTGAGCTTGTTGATACGGTACTACTGCCGAGAGAGAAGGATATTATTGTACTCCGCTACGGGCTGAAGGGATATCAGCCACGCACACAAAAAGAAGTCGCAAGATACCTGGGTATATCCAGATCATACGTTTCGCGCATAGAAAAAAAGGCGCTGGAGAAAATGAAGGATGCCTTCGGCGATATAATTCCATACTTTGAAGATTAATTTTATTTTTTTGAATAAATATCGCCCGGGGTGGAAAAATAATAACGGATCGTGCCGTATCCGCACGGAATCGGTCCATAGAAAATTTGCAAAGGTACGGTCACGTTTTATGATGATTGTAAACAAAATTGCGCTTGCACTTATTATCATAGGCGCGCTCAACTGGGGTCTTGTCGGTCTGTTTTCCTTCGACCTGGTTGCATGGATCTGCGGCGGCGCGACTGCAATAGTAGCGAGAATAATCTATACTATTATTGCCCTCGCGGGCATCTGGAGTATATCCATGCTGTTTATGGATGACGAAGAGGTGGCAAGCACCCACGCTTAAGACAACAGTCTAACAGCGTAAAAAAGGCGGAGTGACTTAATGCACTCCGCCTTATCAATTATTTACAGAAATACTCAATATAGCGATCAATTCCCTCTGAAATAACCTTGAGGGCATCTTCTCTACTGCTAACCTCATCAACTGCTGTATCCTTGTTTTCGAGGTTTTTATACACCTTAAAGAAATGTCTCATCTCATCAAAAATATGCTTAGGAAGCTCATCAATGCTCTTATACATATTATAATTAGGATCATTAAAAGGTATGGCGATAATCTTTTCATCATATCTTCCGTTATCAATCATAGAAATCACGCCAATGGGATATGCGCGTACAAGCGACATGGGTTCCAGCTTCTCTGCACAGATGAGAAGAACATCAAGAGGATCGTTATCATCGCCGTATGTTCTGGGAATAAAGCCGTAGTTTGCGGGATAGTGAGTGGATGTATAAAGAATTCTGTCAAGAATGATATATCCTGTTTCCTTATCCAACTCGTATTTTTTCTTACTGCCCTTTGAAATCTCAATAACGCAGATAAAATCCTCGGGATTTATTCTTTTAGGGGAAATGTCGTGCCAAATGTTAGACATAATATGAACCTCCTTCATCTTTTGTATATTACATTATAATTTCTTTTTATATAAAAGTCAATATCTTTTCTGATTTGAAACAAAAAAATAAGAAAGCATAAAATAATAGTACCAAACTTTAACTCTGTTTTTTGTTTAAAATGAAGAAAAGATGGCAGAATAACTATGTAAAGAAATCAGAAGGAGATGTAAATTCCCACCCGGGAACGGAAATAAAAAATGAACATAAGACGCGGTGATATATACTATGCCGATCTGAGTCCTGTGATCGGTAGTGAGCAAGGCGGTCTTCGACCTGTGCTGATCGTACAAAACGATGTTGGAAATAAATACAGTCCTACGGTTATTGCGGCGGCAATTACCTCAAAAATAAGCAAAACCAAGCTACCCACTCATATTGATCTCCCCGGAGATGATGCGGGATTAGCAAAAGACAGTATTATTTTACTTGAACAAATAAGAACAATAGATAAAAAAAGACTGAAAGAAAAAATGGGGCACCTGGACGATGCTACTATGTCAAGCGTTAATAACGCCATTGAAGTAAGCTTTGGTCTTGCAGGGGCAAATACCGATGAGGGCTGACTAACACGGGAATATTTGCGCTACCGTGGGCATAATCTATATTACAATAATATTTTATAGATATGAAGAAAGGTAGCGGCTATGAACGAATATAAGCCCGAAGGATTACTCATTAAAACGGCAAAGAACTTTGAATACATTTCATCATAGGCGGGGCTTGAGCGTGCTCTTGAAAAGCAAATTATTCTTGATGCACCGGTTATACTATGCGATCACAACT
>CAJGDF010000287.1 GCA_904502105.1 uncultured Clostridia bacterium | reverse complement strand
TACAACATTACAACCTAAAAAGCGAAAGAGATCCGCTCAATCGCAGATCTCTTTCATAATATTTACTTTGTTTGTCAATTAAATCTGATTCTCTCACCAATAATTTCAACTATATCGGCGGAATCGATACGTTCCTTGTTGGCTATGAAGATCGGAATGAGCTCATCATAATTTTTCAACAGCTTTCCAAGATCGTAATCGCTCACGGTCACTTCGATATCAATACCGTTGATCTCCTTAACGTCATTTACGAGACTGTCGTATACCTCCTCCTGCACGGAAAGCATAGGAACATCCATGCCGACAGACACGTAGGTCTCCTCTTCGGCATCATAATAATAGAAATACTGCTTTCTGAATTCTATATCAAACCTTCTTGAAGCAAACTTTACTCCTCCGCTGAATCCAACAGTTTTGGTCTCCCAAGGATCTGACATGCCGTTTACAAAAAGCATTGCATCATTATCCGATGTTTTAGGTACATATTTCACAGACGATATGCCCGAAACATCTCTCAAATTCAGCCATATAGTATTATATTCAATAGCGCTGAGCGTTTCTTTCACTTCGTAGGCGATCATTTCTCCGCTCTCCGCATCGTAAAGCTCGCAAATATATCCGTCAAAGCCCACCAAACCGTCCGCCTTGTTGCCAATAGCGGTCACATATTCGTCGGTGATATAAAATTCTGCCGCGCTTGCCACATCAACAACGTTTTCGCCTTCACCCACCGAGATGAATTCATAAATGCTGCCACTAACCGTCCCGTCGTATTTGCGAGATATTTCAAAAGCAGCTCTGCGAACTCCGAGATATTTGATTGCAAACGAATAATAATTATCTTTAACGGTATAAACGAGGGCATTGGCGTCGCCTACCTGAATTCTTACGGTCTTAGTCTTAGTATTAACATCCATGCTAAGTGCTATCTGCACTGTCTGCTTGCCCAACACAGGAAGCTCGGTTTCATACTCCAACACGTAATAAACGGTGTCGGGATCGCATTTTATCGTTACCGTATAAACTCCCTCCTTAAAGGAATGGTGAGCGGTAGCTTCGGGGTTTTTATCAATATAGTTATTGAACACAACGACAGAGGTAGTCATCACAGAATCGACCGATGCAAGCACAGTATAAAATATCTGTGATTGAAGAAGGTTCTCAGATATCATTCTCCATTGCTCGCCCATACCCGTGGCAGGAATGCTGTTTATATACTCAAAATTTGAATAATCAGAGGGGATATCCTCTACTTCAACAATGCGAGACTCGGAGTCATAGCGCATCGTATCGGGAATATAGCTGTAAGGACTCGCAAAATAACCGCTTATCAATTCATTAAGATATCCGATAACGGCAACCTTGTCGGGTCTGTAATCGTTATCATCATCTTCGGAAACGGTAGTTTCAGCATCGTCAGTATCATGGTCTTCGGGAACCGTTGTTTCTCCGTCGTCGGGCAGAATCGTGGTCTCTTCATTAGTGCTTTCCTGCTCCGAATCCGGCAGGTTTTCTTCGCCATCAGTGACATTTGTGCCGCAAGCAGAAAAGCCTGCCATAATGAATATTACCAAAAGTAAAGCAAAAAATCTGATCTTCATGAGTTTATCCTTTCTATACTGTTTAATTTGTTTTTTCGGGATAACGTATGTTCTTTATGAGTGCATATGGGTAAACGAATACAGATATGGTCATTCCGACTACAAATGCAAGCAACACGGCAAGAAGCGCAAGTGCGATCCCAAGCACCCAAAGCAGCACCTTCATCGCTATAAACCACATACATCCGTCAATGTCAAGTTCAAAAATCAATCCCGGCATTCTGACGAAACCGAACGATATGATCTCAAGTGTCAGTTCTCCAAGAAAATTATTTCTGAGAATAAAGCAGGATACATAGCAGTAGAGCGCAATTGCAATAACAATAGCCGGAACAGCAAGAACGATATGTGTGAAGCATCCGCATATAATTGAAAGAAGCAGGAATACACCTCCGGCGACGCCTCCCCAGATAAAGGACAGCTTCCTTCTTCTTTCCCCTTTATATAATGCCATATCCCATGCCGCTTTTTCATCTTTTTCCTTTTGGATGCGTCTCTTTTCCTCGCACGCCTTACATATTATTTTTTTGCCATTATCAACTCGAACGATCTCCCCGGGCTCATAAAGAGGCTTGTTGCATTCCTCGCACAGCGCTATGCTCATTTTTGGAGCCTCTTTGTATACGTATTCCTTCTCAACTCTGACTACCGGATCGCTCGTTTTCCCGGTATTTTCGATTCCAAGTATAGTGTCCGTAGAAACATCGAATATTTTAGCCAGTTCGGTAATCGTTCCGAGCGACGGCTCAACTTCATTGTTTTCCCATCTTGAGATAGCTTGTGGCGAAACAAAAAGTTGATCAGCGAGGGCCTTTTGTGTCATTCCTTTTTTCATTCGCAAGGTTTTAATGTTGCTTCCAATCATAATATTTCTCCTTTTGATTTGTTTTTCAGCAAAACAATTATAAACAATCCGTAGACCTTTGGCAAGCGCACGATGGTTGAAATCGCTCCACATTTTGTTGAAATGGCAAAAAAACGCGCAAAATCACACATTAAAAACAAAAGGTGCGCCCCGAGGAGCGCACCCAAAAAGGTTTCTCCTCGCTTGTTGCTACACAATTACAGCTCCTTTATGGGATGCTAAAGAGGAAAAACACTTTTTGACAAG
>CAJGDF010000286.1 GCA_904502105.1 uncultured Clostridia bacterium | reverse complement strand
TTGTAAACTCTTCTTGTTCATCAAGCGCTCTATTAAAATAAACCTCAATCTTATCTCCTCTGGAATTGATTGCTCTTTCTTTTCGCACTTCGGTAGGAGTGTTTATATAAATTGTAATAAAGCGGATGTCATTGATATTTTTGTATTTACTGATAAAATCATCGTCTGTAATAAGATGTAAAGGGAGCTCACCAAAATTGCCGCTTATTAACATTAACGCACAGTTTTTGAGAAAGAATGCCAGATTCTCATCGGTGAAATATCGATCGTCGTGCCGGTAGTATTTACTGATTTGACAACTACCGTCAGATGAGCAAATATGGAGGGCATATTTAGGCCCCGAAACGTCGATTATTGCGGCACACGGAGTGTTTGGAAGCGAGTAGTAAATGACACCACCTACGCGCGATGTGTTAACACATCCCGACTCATTTAGTACACGTAACGCTTTTGCAACGGAAGAGTGTGACATACCAATGGTGTCTGTAATCATTTCGGTATTCATTTCGCCGTAATTCATGAGGGCACCGATGATCAAGGTATATTTCTTGTATCTGTTCGCATATTTTACCTTTTTAACGGACATTTTTAACTCCTCATGAAAAAATATTTTGTAAAATAAATTATACTATATATTGCGGCATTTGTCAATAAATACGCCTTCTGCGTCGATATATTCGAAATATGCTGCAAAAACGGGGATATTTAAATGTTTAACGAGGACGTAAGGGCTCGTAAAAACTCAAAATATGTGTTGACAAAACAATTAGACATATGTATAATAATAAAAGAAGCGTGAAAAAGATTTTTGGTTATCATTTGTAGTGTTTCACGCCATATAGCCGAAGGCTTTACGAATAATAACTTAGAATGTGGAGTTTGTTATGAATATTGATAGTGTAAACGGATTGATCGATGAATTAAAGTTGAGAGCAAGGCCGGTTGATTACAGCGTTAAGCTTCCTGATGCTGAATTCGATGTAATGAGCGCGATTTGGGAGGGAAATCCCCCTGTTAATACAGCGTATCTTATGAAGGCAATAGGGAATGATAAGGGATGGAAGGCACCTACTCTTATTTCGTTTTTGGTTCGTCTTGAGGATCGTGGTTTTATCGCATCTTACAAGAACGGTAAGGAAAGATTTTACATTGCAATCGCTGACCGTGACGAATACGTTCACACAGTGACTGAGAACTTTATAGCTCAGTACCATGGCGGTTCATTTGTTGCTGCTATGAATTCATTCTTCAAGGACCGAAATCTCAGCGAGGATGATATAGATGAACTCCTTGAATGGCTCAAGAGCAGATATTGATCTCTCTCTTGCTAAACACCGATTTGATGATATTCTGAATTTCCTCGCCGTAAACGGCAGGGATGCTCTCGGAATCGGTACATACTCGGAAAAAAGTCTGCACTTTATTCTGAAGAATTTTTTTGAGCCTGACCGCGATTATCATGAGGTAGCGTATAAAGGGTACGTTGCTGACGTGATGAGAGACGGTAAGATCGTTGAAATACAGACCGCCACGTTATCGGGACTCAGAGATAAGCTTGACGCTTTTCTCACGGACTCATGTGTGCGTCTTGTTTTTCCTGTGCGGAAATTTAAGAGTATAGTCTGGATGGATCCGGAAACGGGTGAAGTTAAAAACACACCTAAAAGACGAAAGAGTGAAAACATTTATTCTCTCCTTTGTGAGCTTATATATATTGTAGATTATCTGAGAGATCCCAATCTCTGTATTACAGTTGTAGAGCTTGCTGTAGACGATTACAGATATCTCGACGGCTGGAGCCGTGACCGTAAAAAAGGAGCTACAAAGCTCGACAGCGTGCCTACAGAGCTTATTTCCATAACCGATCTTGCAATACCGGAAAGTCTGTTTTCTTTCATACCCGAAGGGCTTGAAGACGTTTTCTCAAGACAGGAATTTGCTAAAGCAACGGGCCTTCGCGGAAGAGCGTTATGGGCGGCTCTTAAGGTTCTGGAGACACAGAGGGTCATAGTGAAAACGGAGCCCGACGGAAGACGCCACAGGTATACTGTTTTAAAAGATGATAAAGTTGATTAAAAAAGATCACACCAAATCTACCGCATGGTAGTTAGTCGTGATCTTTTTCTTTTATTGCTTTTTTACGTTTAGGCTTCAAAATAATATAAGCAAGTGCAGCACCGGATACATTCAGAATAAAATCGTCTATATCAAGACTTCCAAGTCCTGTTACGATCTGTATTATCTCTACAGCAATGACGGTCAGGGCAGTAAGAGTTATGACCCATAACGCATTTTTATATTTGGAAAAAGCATAAACAAAGAAAGGGTAGGGCATAAACAGAAGAAAATTTCCGAGAAGATTGTTTTTTACAACTGAGGAACTAATGTTTCCGTTTTCAAGTGCTTTAAGATAAGAATTTATCGTATGGAAGGGCTTGAGGTTTACAGATGTGGAGAATCTGCTCGTCAGATCTGCGAGAGATGGGGAAAAGTTTTCTTCGTATCTTGCAAACAGGATAAAAAGCAAAACCGCTAAATACAGCGTAAAAAGAGCTTTTGTAAAAAAGTTATTTTTCATAATTGTTAACGATATCACCGAATGACACATCGGTTGAAAATATTTTCGATTCTACGGATATGCGTGAGCTTTCCATATCAAGCGTAACTTTTTCTATGGTACGCTCGTAGACATCAAGAGGGAAGACAGTATCTGATATTTGTGTGTTTA
>CAJGDF010000285.1 GCA_904502105.1 uncultured Clostridia bacterium | reverse complement strand
GTCAAAATATGAAACGACATGATAGTTTGTAACGACGTAACCCTCATTGTTTAAAATAATACCTGTGCCTGAGGTTGAAATACCGCCAACACTGTAAGAGAAAAAACCGTTTTGATAACGTGTTGAAGGTACTGTTACAAGAATTGCAACAATTGAAGGTTTAACTGATGCTGCGATGTCCTGAATAACAACAGATTCTTTTTCCAAAACTCCCGCTAATACAGAAGATGATACAGAAGGAACTGATTGGTTTTTTATCGTATTCTCAAGATCATTAATAGTTGCCTGAAGCTCTGAAATCTGAGAAGAATACTTCGAATCAAGCTCGTTTTGAATGTCATTGAGTTGTTTTTGATAATCGACATTTGCATCTTTATATATTACAAAAGCACCCGTAGAAAGGCCCACAATGATAAGCATGGTAAGAATAACACAAACAAGAGCGATCCCACCCCTATTTTTATTTGGATATTGATTATTAAAATCCATTAATTTTCCCCCGAATTAAATTCATAATAACTTTTAATATAGTATACCATGCTTTTGTAAAAAAATATACAGATAAATAAGGTATAAATATGGCAAAGAGTATTTTTGTACTCTTTGCCAATTTAAAATCATATTTTATTTACTGAAATAGAAGGAGTCTGATCGGGAGCGGAACGCACGATGACAGACATCAAACCACCGAACAAACGGCATCGGTCGGTTATAAGATCGCATTCATGATCACTCGGATCTCCGTTTCCGACACCGATAACAGTACCGTCTGAAGCTTCAATAGAAAGTGTATCGTCGCAAGAAGCGTTGAATCTACCCTTTGAGTCTTTAGCTTCAACAGTAAATACAGTTATCTTTTCTTCTTTATTCTCACAGCTTTCGGAAGAAATTTCATAACAGGAAGCATCATCTGCGGTTTCAATGACACATTCGACCTGTTTTCCGTTTCTATATCCGATAGCTTTAAGTATGCCCTTTTCATAAGGAACAGTAAAATATGCAGACTGATATTTTTCAACATCTGTTTTTCCAACATTTTTACCGTTAAGGAAAAGCTCAACAGATTCGCAGTTTGTAAAACATTTTACTTTAACAGGTGTACCTTCTGCAACATTGATATTCCAATGCGGGCATATATGAAGGACATCTTCATCGGTCCAATTAGCCTTATAGTAATAATAAAGATCCTTCGGGAAACCGCATATATCCATTATACCGAAATGAGAACTGATATTAGGCCACTGATAAGGCGTAGGTTCTCCACGGTAGTCAAAACCTGTCCATACAAAAGATCCTAACAAATAATCTCTTACAGCAAAATTACTCCACCAATGCTCTGCAGAGGCACCCCATCCCGGGAAGTTTTCACCGTATGCGCTTACATAGCCTCTTTCTTTATCATCAAAGTATTTCCCACGGGTTGTAACTGTACTGCCATCCTCTGTTCCGAGTATCGGCTGTTCGGGATGCTTGACATGAGTTCTGTCCATAGCCTCTATACCACCGATATTCATATAGTTCCAGCCTCTGAGGTCGGTGACAACGTTTGTTCCGGTATCACATTCGCCATTATTACCCGCATAAATTGTGGGTCTTGTCGGGTCAAGTTTATGGAAAAGTCTTACCAACTTTTTACCCATATTTCCTCCGACTTCATTACCTTGGATTCCACCCTCTTCATTTGCAATAGACCATACAAATATACAAGGATGATTTCTGTCTCTTTTAACAAGTCTTTCAACCTGAGAAATATATTCCGGACCCGTAGAAAGAAGTCTGTTTTCATCCATAACAAGAAGACCCATTCTGTCGCAAAGACGAAGAAGCTCGGGAGAAGGAGGATTATGAGAACATCTGTATGCATTAACACCGACTTGCTTTAAAAGCTTAAGTCTGTATTCATAGAGTGGCTCTGTGATTGCTGAACCAACACCTGCATGATCCTGGTGACAGCAAACACCCTTTATCTTGATTTTTTTACCGTTAAGGAAAACACCTTTATCTGTATCAAAAACAACTGTTTTTATACCTGTTTCAACAGAATATTCATCGGTTCTGCCTGATGTATCCGTAACTTTAATATTAACAGTATAGAGATTAGGTTCTTCGGGAGACCAGAGTTTGGGATCGTTTAAGGTCAAAGTTAAATTTTCACAATTATTGTCATAAGATGAGACCGTTCCCTTGGATACCGCCGATGCCACTGTATTATTACCGTCTAAAACAGAAACCATCAAAGAATAATCGGAATCGGAATCGGAGTCGTTGCAGATCATAGTATCAACGGATATTTGAGCAGTATTGTCAACAAGAGTGCTTTTTACGAATGTTTCTGTATCTTTAATGTTGATATTATCGGTTACAATAAGACGTACGGGTCTGTATATACCGCATCCTTCATAAAACCATCCCTCGGGTACGGTAGCTTCGAGACGAGCAGTTATGATGTTTTCCTTATCGAAATAAAGCATTTCGGAGATATCATATCTGTCTCCAATATAACCGCTTTCATTTCTTGCAACAAAAACACCGTTTATCCAAAGCTGCATTGAACGGAAAGCGCCGTCAAACTCAAAAAATACTCTTTTATTTTTGTATTCATCGGGAACAAAAAATATCTTTCTGTACCAACCTACGCAGTAATCCGGAAATTCAATACCGAACGGCTTATAACCATGAACGTGCATATGATGAGTATTTGAATACACGGGAGGAAGCTTGACAGTCCAATCATGAGGAAGATCGACCTC
>CAJGDF010000284.1 GCA_904502105.1 uncultured Clostridia bacterium | reverse complement strand
TGAAAAAATCTGTAATAACCATTGGGAGCAAGACGAAGCATAAGCTCGCCGAATGTAACTACTTTACTCATTATTATATCCATGGCTTTCGTTTGAGAAAGCCTACCTTTCTTTCGTTATTGCGGATGGTTTTGCAGAACAAAATTGCCGTTATTCAAACGGCAAAAGCCGCAAAACGTGTTTGAAAGATCTATCTTTCAAACTATTCCTCCATTTTTTCAAGCGATTCTTTTACAAAGAAGCTGCCGCCGATAGCCGCAATTTTATCAAAAGCAAGAAATTCGTCGATATTGCTTCTGTCTACGCCACCGGTGGGAATAAATTTGACCTGAGGGAACGGTGCGGAAAGAGCCTTGAGAGCTTTGAGTCCGCCATAAACATTTGCGGGAAAGAATTTAACGGTGGTAATACCGAATTCGAGAGCCGCCATGATCTCAGTGGGTGTTACACAGCCGGGATAATACGGAATGTTTCTTTCAACGCAAATTTTTGCAACCGAGGGAGAAAGGCCGGGAGAAACGATAAATGTTGCACCCGCAGCAAGAGCCGCTTCGCACTGCTCTGCATTGATAACAGTACCTGCACCGATCTCCATATCGGGATAATTTTTAACGGCATACGCAATAGCTTCAGCCGCGCAAGCTGTTCGGAAGGTGATCTCCGCGCAGTTTATGCCGTTATTTTTGAGAGCCTTGAGAATTTTATCTGTTTCAGAAAGCTCTTTTATAACAACAACGGGAATAAATTTTTCCATAATCTATGATTATTGCTTTCGATTTGAGAAAGCTTCCTTTCTATTCGGGGATTGTGGTGGTTTTACTTTGCAAAATTGCTGTTGTTTAAGCGGCAAAAATCCACAAAACCAACGTGAAAATCTATTTTTGCGTTATACACCGGAATATGCTGCAAAGCCGCAGTCGATGGGAAGAACTACGCCTGTGATAGCGGATGCGGAACGGTCATCGCAAAGGAAGAGAGTAGCGCCGAGAAGTTCTTTTGCATCAACGTATCTGCCCATGGGAGTGCCGTTAAGAATTTTCGCACTTCTTGCAGTGGGGGTGCCGTCTTCATTAAAGAGAAGTCTGTAATTCTGAGTAGAAACAAGGAAGCCCGGAGCAATAGCGTTGCAGCGGATACCTGTACCTGCAAAGTGAGTAGCAAGCCACTGAGTAAAGTTGGAGATAGCAGATTTAGCCGCAGAGTATGCGGGGATCTTTGTAAGAGGAGTATAAGCGTTCATAGAGGAGATGTTGAGAACACAGCCTGCCTTTTTAGCAACCATATCTTTTGCAAATACCTGAGTGGGAAGCAAAGTACCCTGGAAATTGAGTTTGAAAACAAAGTCAACACCGTCGGGCTGAAGATCAAAGAAAGATTTTCCGCCTTCTTTTGCTTCATGCTGATATTCGTTATCGGTGGTTGCACGGGGATTGTTGCCGCCTGCACCGTTAACAAGGATATCGCATTCGCCGAGATCAGCAAGAACCTTCTGATGAACAGCTTCAAGAGATTCGGGTTCGAGAACATTTGCAGCATAACCTTCGCAGATATAGCCTTCAGCTTTCATTTCATCTGCAAGTTTTTTTACTGCTTCTTCGTTAAGGTCGAGAGCCGCAACTTTAGCACCGGATTTTGCAAAAGCTCTTGCCATAGCGCCGCAGATAAGACCACCTGCACCTGTTATAACAACAACTTTACCTGTGTAATCTATATTAAGAGGAAGATCGTTCATTTTAATAACTCCTTTTATTTATCGTATTTTTCAAGGCTGTCCCATACACCGAGCATATACATAATACCGAGAGCGCGGTCATAAAGACCGTAACCGGGACGGACATTACCCGGGCCTTCTGTCCAGAGGTGTCTGCCGTGGTCGGGACGGATATAACCTTCAAAGCCGCAGTCGTGATATGCTTTGAGAATATCAAGAATACCTGTATCGCCGTCGCAGTCACGGTGGCTTCTTTCCTGGAAGTCGCCGTTTTCGAAATGCTTAACGTTTCTGATGTGAGCAAATGCGATTCTGTCGCAATGCTTACGTACTATATCGGCAACATTATTGTTAGGATCGGCGTTAAGGCTGCCTGAACAAAGAGTGAGGCAGTTATATTCATCGTCAACCATTTTAAGGAAACGGTCGATGCTTTCTTCATTTACAAGAAGACGGGGAAGACCGAAAATATCCCATGGCGGATCATCCATATGTATAGCCATCTTGATATCGCATTCGCGGCAGGTGGGCATGATAGCTTCAAGGAAATACTTGAGGTTTGCCCAGAGCTTTTCGTGGTCAATGCCTTCGTAGGCCTTGAAGAGCTCGTCAAGCTTAGCCATACGCTCGGGTTCCCAACCGGGGAAGGACATATTGTATTTTTCTGTAAATTCAAGAATATACTGAGCCATGGCATTGTAGTCATCCTGGATCATGTTCTTCTCATAGAAAAGTGCTGTGGAGCCGTCGCCTACGGGTTTGAAAAGGTTGCTTCTTGTCCAGTCAAATATCGGCATGAAATTATAGCAAATTACTTTAACACCGAATTTGGAAAGGTTTCTGATAGTTGTTTTATAGTTTTCGATATAACCGTCACGGGAGGGAAGACCGATCTTGATATCGTCATGAACGTTAACAGATTCAACAACGTCCATGTTAAAACCGTATTCCTGAAGCTGCTTCTGAACTTCTGCGATTTCTTCTTTCTCCCATACTTCTCCGGCCTGCTTGTTGTGAAGAGCCCATACGATGCCCTCTAC
>CAJGDF010000283.1 GCA_904502105.1 uncultured Clostridia bacterium | reverse complement strand
GATTTTTTAAAAAATAAAAATTGATCTAAAGAAAGGTCCGGTTTATATTAAAATGAGACATAGGGTTTTTGCAAAATTCTGTTTCTGTGTTTTGGCATTAGCTGTTCTTACTTCCGCTTGTTCCGTGCAGTCTGCAGACGGATACCATCCAAATGACAGTTATACGGACAAAGTCGAAACTAAAGCAGGTACTTTTTCAGGTGTGTTCAGAATTAAAACAGAGGCTTCCGATTCTCTGACACTTGACCCGCATTCTTCTGTTTCTTCCACTCGCTCTGAAGCTATGATAGCCCGTTATGAGCAGATCGAGGAGCTTTTTGAGTGTACTGTTGAGGCTCAGCAGGTAAAAGACGGAAGTATAACATCCACAATGATGGCATCGACAGCCGCTGCGAGAAACTATGCCGATATTTTCCAGCTTTCCGCCGGTAATATTTATGATATGTATAAAGGCGGTTATCTTACATACGCTCAAAATCTTGAAGAATTTGATATAGCCGATGAAAAATGGGGCTTTGAGGGTCAGAAGGAAATGATGACCTTCAAGGACGGACAGACATACGGTTTCAGAAACATTTATTGGTCTGCGCCGCTTCCGAGTGTTTCGGGTGTCTTATATTACAATGCCGACATTCTTGCCGAGAATGCTATGCCTTCTCCCGCAGAGCTTTATGAAAACGGAAACTGGGACTGGGATCATTTCAAGCAGATCTGTATCGGTGTAACAAATCATGTAGGTGACAGGCAGGGTACATACGCTTTTGTAAAGCCTTCTGCCGAATATCCTGAGATGATCCATGCTGTTATCAGTTCAAACGGCGGTCAGAGACTTGTTGCCGACGATCTTAAAGGTTACAGGTGCGGTTATATGAATTTTAACACTATAGATGCTCTCGAATGGCTTGGCGATCTTGTACGTGACGAGAAAGTATGCTATGAAATAAGCGGCAGTGCATCGGATGTTCCGGATGTTGAAGCATTTGTTAACTTCTACACAGCATTTCTTGCAGCAGATTCTTCTGTAGGTTTCTCCGAAAGCGAAATGTATCCTCTCTATACCTTTGAAGATGATTTCCGTTGGATCGAGTTCCCGAAGGGACCGGATTTTACCGGAAAAACTACTGCATATTACAGCCAGTACGATCAATTTCTTGCCCTTTCAAATACTGTTGATATAGGTATTGTCGGTAAGATCCTTAATGCGATGTTTGAACCTCTTGATGATGAGGATACCGACGGATGGAAAGAATATATCGAACGTAATTTCTTCTTCCATGAGGAGGATTTTGAGATCTACAGAAATATGATCGAAAATGCAAGAACCAATTATTCTGTTCTTACAACGAAGACAAATCTCACCACGGACGATATTCTCGGTGCCGTTATTGACGGAATCAAGACTCCCAAGGAAGCAACCGAGCAGCTTGTTCCCGTTATCGAAGGTCTTCTCGGTTAAAATTAATACACAATGACGGTCGGGCGGAATTTTCTGCCCGACTTTTTGTATATTTTTTTTGACTGATGCATATACTTTCCTCGTAGACAACTTTTCGGGGAGGTATTCGTATGCGGCAATTCAGGCGCAGAAATAATGATTACGGACATGTTGAGCGATATGCTGCGGTTGCGGCTGTTTTTCTTTGGGTTTTTGCTGTTTTTACTGTCGGTACGGCGACCGAGCCGATATTGTCTTTCGCCTCCTCCGAGCAGAGACCGTATCCGTTAGATACGATTTCTTCTATTGGGGCTTTGAGCAGCTTGGGAAAGGTTTTTTCTCCTTACGCGCTCCCGTCAGTATTTTTTGTCCGAGGTAACAGAGAGGATGTTGTTTCTTCGGACAAATCTTCGGGCGGATCATATGACGATTCGTATCTTGAATATCTTGAAAAAGAAGAGGCGGCTTTTGCCATGGCGGAAATACCCGATGGGGCAATGCCCGTTGTTAAAACCGTGCTTTGCCCTGCGCAGGGGTTTGAAAATATCGGTGGAGTGTACATAAATAATGAGTCTGAAAAAGAAATTGACTGTGTTCCGACACCGATAAAGCTTGAGCGTTGGTCTGATAAGCCGCAGGTACTTATCTATCATACACACGGGACAGAGTCTTACAATCCCGGATATTCCTTTTATGACAGTGAGGTTTATTCGCCCAACAGCACCGATATTTCGCAAAACGTCGTCAGGATAGGCTCCGTTATTGCTCAGATCCTTGAAAATAACGGGGTAGGTGTGATTCATCTTACGGAGATGTTTGATGCGTCGGGATATTCTGATGCCTATGATCGGTCCTGCAAAGCGGTGGAGGAAATTTTGGAGGAGAACAAGTCGATATCCATCGTTCTTGACGTTCACAGGGATACCGTTATTGATTCCGAAGGAACAAAGCTTCGGCCTGTTGTTCAAACAGAAAACGGTCCTGCGGCGCAGCTGATGATTTTGTTGGGATCGGGCAGAAAAAATGCACAGGTTCCCAACTGGCGGAAAAATCTTTCGTTTGCCATTGCGGTGGGCGAAGAGATAAATAAAATAGATGATGATATTTTGCGCCCGATAATGCTTCGTGCAACGCGATATAATCAACATCTTTCAACGGGATCTGTTCTTGTTGAGGTCGGTACATGCGGCAATACGCTTTCCGAGGCAGAGCGTGCGGCACGTATTTTTGCAGAGGCATTGATTGCTTCGTGTTTTGATTGACAGATAAATTTTTTTGTGATATAATATTATAAAAAATTATCAGGAACATTTTATATATT
>CAJGDF010000282.1 GCA_904502105.1 uncultured Clostridia bacterium | reverse complement strand
TCTTTTAGATATTCTTTCAAGTCGTCTATGAGATAGTAATGTAGTAGATCCAACTGAGTTCTGGGATTATAATCGCTATTATTATATACAGCAAAATCCAAAGAAAAAATTTCTCGGGTCATACACTCGAAAGCTGAGATGGATGCATTGATACTTTCAAATTCACCAATGCAACTTTGAAACCTCTGAAAATTATTCAGTATATCATCATAACCCGTTCCATCTGATAGGTTTTTCAGCGATTTATAAATAAAATAGACACGTATTAACGCATTTAATAATTCAGCATTTCTGAAGCAATCTGTACAATAATATTCATCCCCCAATTTTATTTGGCCTGCAGGAATATATCCGTTTTTTGAAAACTTAATTGCTCTATCGAACAACTCATAGTCAACTTTCAAGAGGTTTGCAATACTATTTAAATCCTCGTCTTTAAATACATAAGGGTATGAACTACCATGTGCTATTGCCATTCCATAAATGGTTTTTTCGTAGTCGGTCAGATAACCCTCGTAAAATATATGTTGCAAATTAGATTTCCTTTCCCAATAAACAAATTTGTATTAAAATCTCATTGTTCCATGTTCGACAAACTCACCCTGTTTATAATATTCAAGATAAATCTCCGATTTCTTATAATTAATAGATATCTCTTTCAAAAACAGTGTCACAAAATAATCCTTTTCAACAATACTCGCTTCAATACCTAATGATTGCGAGGTTTGAAGTACTACCTGTTCAAACAACTCTTTGTCATTGTATAACACTGTAAATCACTTCACTTTCAATCAAATTTTTCATTACTTTATCGGGGTAATCCGGAGCATAGCGAGTAATATCTTATCGCTTAATTTTTTTGAGGCAATATATTCAGTAATAATTGATACGATATATAATTTTGGATTCTGTACAGCACTGTAGTTGTGACACTTATATTATAAATTGTTTTAAAAACTCTGTCATTTTTTATTTCGCGTAAGAAACTTTATCGTTCCTTACTTTACTCTGTAAACTCGATTCTAAAATACTCTAAATACTTCTTGAAATCATCTTGGGCAGACAAGCAGGTATCGATAAGGTATCCTTTTTCTGTGTTCCATTCCTTAAGTCCACGGTAATAGAACATTTTTAGACTGTCTTCAATAATGAACGGAACGATGTTATGCTTCAAGCACTCCTTGAACATAATTAGTCTGCCAATACGACCGTTACCGTCCTGGAATGGATGGATCCGTTCAAATTTAACATGGAATTCAATGATATCTTTAAGGGTTATATCTTTTTTAACATTATAGCTGTCAATAAGCCTCTTCATCTCGGCTGGAACATCCTCGGGAAGCGTTGTGTCGATACCGCCGACTTCGTTCGGAAGCCTTTTGTATTCTCCAACAGCAAACCAGTCCTTCTTTGAGTCACCTGTCCCCATTTTGAGAATGAAATGCAGGTTCTTTATAAGCTTTTCGCTGAGAGAGGCTTTAGCGTTGTCGATGATCTCGTCAATGCATCTGAAATGCGAGGCAGTCTCAAGGATATCGTCAACACGAATACCACCTTCGGTAATTCCGATGGTATTGGTTTCGAAGATGTACCTTGTCTGATCGTGGGTAAGTCGACTTCCCTCCATATGGTTTGAATTATACGTTAATTCGATCTGTAGTTTATGATAGATTCCGCCGTGAAGCTGTCCTGCTTTTTCTTCTTTGAGCACTTCAAGCAAGGTTCGTGTCGCAGGAACTTTTTTATTACTTCTTTCAGGCTTCTCTGCGTTTTCGGGAATATTCCATGTTTTGCCCGTTAAAAATGCACCCGGTACGCGTCCGGCAGCACAATAGTTACGAACACTTCTTTCAGCCACGCTCCATTTTTTAGCTATTTCTTTTACGGAAAGATAATTCATTTATATCACCATCCTCTTATGACAATATTATTATATCATATTATCGGCAAAAAGTCAAATTAACACACCGTACATTCGAGACATTATTGCCGATAGCGGCATGTTTTTTAATTCAAAAAAGAAGATTTTACTTCTTGGTAAGCGCGTATATAAACTGCCTTCCCAATGGTGATAGTTTATTTGATAACTCCACCCGGCACTCGATTTATATAGTTTTCGCGGAACCGTTTCTATATGTGGCTCTGTGAGAGCACACGAGGCGTTTAGGGGCGTGTTCTGGGTTGCCGTTAGTATTTGTTCGATCTCGGGTTCTGCGTGTCTGTGCACAACATTTTACGGTCTATATTAACCACTATATTCATTCTCATCGTATCGATCATGTGGCTATGAATATCAAGCGTCGCTGCAACTATACACCCTATATTTGTTTACTGCATATCAATTTCTGAGATGTCTCTCAAAAACGTTTGATAAAAACAGTATTTTCGGTTCAAATATCCTTCTCAGTGGTTACACGACTATCAATCCACATTATCATTACTGTCTGATACTTATTGTATCTATCATCCTTGAATTTGACCACATGTTTGACCACAAACAGATTAAAAGTACACGGAGACAAGTACTCACAAGAGAAGGATAATGTCGTTTTTATGTAGAGAAAAGCCCTAAAAAGAGGTAAAAATACCATAAAAACGTTACATTCTCGGTTGGGGTGGTAGAGGCCGCAGGTTCAAGTCCTGTCACTCAGACCAAAATCAGTTCTAACCATTTGGTTAGGGCTGATTTTTTATTTAATATGACAAGGACTTGAACCTTAAAAGCATTATATTGTATTTCTCGACAAAATATGATAAAATAC
>CAJGDF010000281.1 GCA_904502105.1 uncultured Clostridia bacterium | reverse complement strand
GACTATCCCAAGGAGATCAAAGCGTTCTACATGCGCCTGCACGACGACGGCAAGACCGTTGCTGCGGCAGACCTTCTCGTTCCCGGTGTCGGCGAACTCGTCGGCGGCAGCCAGCGTGAAGAAAGAATCGATGTTCTCCGCGAAAGAATGGCAGAGCTCGGTCTTGACGAAAAAGATTACTGGTGGTATCTTGACCTCCGTAAATACGGCGGAACAAAACATGCCGGCTTCGGCCTCGGTTTTGAACGTCTTATCATGTACCTTACAGGTATGTCCAACATCAGAGACGTTATTCCCTTCCCCAGAACAACCGGTAACGCAGAATATTAATTGAAACAAAGTTTTTACTTTGGAAAGTTAGGTTTACTATATGCAAAATCTTTCAAAACAGGAACTGTTTGAAATAAAAAGCGAACTTGAATCTAAATA
Source organism: uncultured Clostridia bacterium (assembly GCA_904502105.1). Classification (GTDB taxonomy): domain Bacteria; phylum Bacillota; class Clostridia; order Oscillospirales; family UBA644; genus HGM12619. The sequence goes on along the minus strand of CAJGDF010000281.1, from coordinate 2,335 downwards.
TAACAGATATAAATCCCTGGGCTTGAAACTCGATATGTCGAGAGGTAACCCCAGTAAAGAACAGCTTGCGATCTCCGAACCGATGCTCTCTGTTCTTAAAACAAGTGAAGACTGCATCGATGCTTTCGGATTTGACTGCAGAAACTACGGTATTCTTGACGGTATCCCCGAAGCAAAATCCCTTTTTGCGGAGCTTATGAACACCGCATCCACCGACGAGATCATTATCGGCGGCAACAGCAGTCTTAATATGATGTACGACAACATCGTTCGCGCTATGATCTTCGGTGTTTACGGCGGCGAACAGCCCTGGAGCAGATGCGATAATATCAAATTCCTTTGCCCCGTTCCCGGTTACGACCGTCATTTTAAGATCTGCGAAAGCCTCGGCATCGAAATGATCAGCGTTCCTCTCCTCAAAGACGGCCCCGATATGGATATGGTTGAAAAGCTCGTATCCGAAGACGAATCCATCAAGGGTATCTGGTGCGTTCCCAAATATTCCAACCCCAGCGGTGTTACGTACAGCAACGATACCGTTCGCCGTTTTGCACAGCTTAAACCCAAGGCAAAGGATTTCCGTGTTTTCTGGGATAACGCATACTCTCTTCACGATATTTCCGACAGACGCGATATTCTTCTCAACGTTCTTGAAGAAGCCAAAAAATACGGTAATGGCGACATGATCTTTAAGTTTATGTCAACATCCAAGGTTTCCTTCCCCGGCGCAGGCGTTGCGGCTATGGCAGCATCCAAAAATAACATTGATTTTATCAAAAAAATTATGGGTGTACAGACTATCGGCCACGATAAGCTCAATCAGCTTCGTCATGTCCGCTATTTTAAGGATGCCGAAGGTGTTCGTGAACAGATGCACCGCCATGCGGAGATCATCAAACCGAGATTTGCTATTTTGCTTTACATTCTCGAAAAAGAGATCCCCGATGTTGCTTCCTGGTCCAACCCGAACGGCGGCTACTTCGTTTCTCTTACAGTGCCCGACGGATGCGCAAAACGTGTCGTTTCCCTTATGAAGGAAGCAGGCGTTACAATGACTCCCGCAGGCTCCACCTTCCCGTACGGCGTTGACCCGAAAGATAACAATATCCGTATTGCACCCACAAATCCCCCTGTGAACGAGCTTCAGACCGCCGCAGAGATACTCTGTGTTTGCGTCCGTCTCGCAGCAGTTGAAAAATATTTAAGTGAAAAAAAATAATCTGAAAGGACGTTTTTCATGAGCTACGAATCTTACGAAAGCCCGTTTTGCACACGCTATTCCAGCCGTGAAATGCAGTATATATTCTCTGCGGAGAATAAATTCAGAACTTTCCGCCGTCTTTGGATCGCTCTTGCTCGCGCAGAGCAGAAGCTCGGCCTTAATATAACCGACGAACAGATCGCTGAACTCGAAAAATATAAAGACGATATCAACTTTGACGTTGCCGAAGCCCGTGAAAAAGAAGTCCGTCACGACGTTATGGCTCACGTTTTCGCTTACGGCGAACAGGCAAAGAGTGCAAAACCGATCATTCACCTCGGTGCAACATCCTGCTACGTTGGCGACAATACCGACATCATCGTTATGAAGCAGGGCCTTGAGCTTATCCGCGATAAACTCGTTACCGTTATCAAAACCCTTGCAGACTTCGCTTATCAGTATAAAGATATGGCTTGCCTCGCGTACACCCATCTTCAGCCCGCTCAGCCCACCACCGTCGGCAAAAGAGCAACTCTTTGGGTTAACGAACTCATGCTCGACCTCGATGAGCTTGAATTCCGTATCGACAGCCTCAAGCTTCTCGGTCAGAAGGGTACAACCGGCACTCAGGCGTCATTCGTTGAACTTTTCGGCGATGAAGCAGATGAAAAAACTCCTATCCTTGAAAAAATGATCGCCGAAGAAATGGGCTTTACTCAGACTTACCCCGTTTCCGGTCAGACATATAGCCGTAAGGTTGATGCATTTATCTGCAACACCCTCGCAGGCATCGCAGAATCCGCTATGAAATTCGCAAACGACCTCCGTATCCTTGCAAACTTCAAGGAAATGGAAGAACCGTTTGAAAAAAATCAGATCGGCTCCTCCGCAATGCCCTATAAACGTAACCCCATGAGAAGCGAACGTATCTGCGCTATCGCAAGATATGTTATGACCAATGCTCTCTCTCCCGCTTTCACTGCAGGTACTCAGTGGTTTGAACGTACCCTTGACGACTCCGCAAATAAACGTATCGCCGTTTCCGAAGCTTTCCTCGGTATCGATGCTATTCTTAACATCTTCATCAACGTTTCCAACGGTCTCGTTGTTTATCCGAAGATCGTTCGCCGCCGT
>CAJGDF010000280.1 GCA_904502105.1 uncultured Clostridia bacterium | reverse complement strand
TTAAATATACCGACAAAATGTCCATCTTGTTCCTTTTCGCTTCCTATCGGTATCCAACCGCCCTCAAAACGACCGCCGGGGAGAAAATCTTCATCTGAAAACTCTATATCGTTCATAAGGATATAGTTTTTCCCCATCGAATATCTTACGCGGTCAAGCTCCTCGGCTGTGTATATTCCAATATACCCCTCGGGAACAGTGTCAAGCTGTACGTTGTTTTCTGATATAACTCTGGCATTGAAATAGTTTACTATCATTGGTATACCCACCGCTGCAGTACCTACCAGAAGCGCTACGCACAATATGATAGACAGAGCCGGTGCAAATGCAAAACGACCGATTTTTTTATTATTTCTACTCTCAAAATTACTTTTTTGTGAAGTTGTACCAAGTATCTTTTCCACTGATGGTGTTTCTATTTGTTCGAGAGATCTTTTTAATCTTCTTTTATAATTCATTATTTGCCCTCCTTTTTATAATGATTTTTTAGCTTTTCCAAGGCTCGACGGTATCTTTTCTGACATGCATCTTCGCTAATAGATAACAATGCTCCAATATCCTTGTGCTTCATTCCTGCGTCAAGCTTCATAACGACTATTTGACGCTCGTCGTCATCAAGCAAGGAAAGTTCGGGTATTGAAGCAACGTTTGCAGAAGATATGTTTTCAGAATGATCAACGACGTCACCAATCAAATCGATAGAAGATTGATTTTTCGCATCACGTCTACGTTTTGCAAGTAAATTTAAAGAAAGATTACGAGTTACAGTTAATATAAAGGCTACTGCGTTGCTGTTCTTCTTATAAGCACGTGCCTCTGCCGCAATCTTTATAAAAGTGTCTTGCATGATATCCTCCGCCGCTTCTTTTTCACGTAATATTGAAAATGCAAGCATATAAATACGTCTGCCAAGCTTATTATATATTGTTACAAGGCCATCCATATTGCCTTCTGCAAGCACAAGAAGCGCCTCGTCACACTGCTTATTTATAAAATAATCTGTCATAAGCATCTGTCCTTTCTATATCTGCCTTCATCTATTATAACAAATTTAAATGGCAAAAACCGACAAAAATATTATTTTTAATTTTTTGTTATAAAAATTAGACAAATCGAACGTTTTATGATATAATAAAGTGTAATTTTTGAGTTGTAGGTAATAATTATGAAAAAGAACAACAAAAAGAAAAAATGGATAAAATTTAGACATAAAGTAATAAGGCTTCCTCTTTACCTTATTTTAGGGACATATTCTCGTATTAAATACGGCATTAAGGTTGAACGTTTTAAGGAAGAGGAAAAGCGTCCGTACCTTGTTTTATATAATCATCAAACTGCTTTTGACCAATTCTTTGTTGGAATGGCTTTTAAGCAAAACTTATATTATCTGGCCTCTGAAGACCTGTTCTCAAACGGCTGGGTATCATCACTTATAAGATTTCTTGTGGCTCCAATACCGATAAAAAAGCAAACAACAGACGTAAAAGCTATTCTTAACTGCATACGTGTTGCCAAAGAAGGTGGTTCAATTGCAATAGCTCCCGAGGGAAACCGTACGTATAGTGGCAAAACAGAATATATGAGTGATTCTATAGTTCCTCTTGCTAAAAAGCTGAACATGCCTATCGCTTTATATAGAATCGAAGGCGGCTACGGTGTTCATCCCAGATGGAGTGACGTAGTGCGCCGAGGAAAGATGAAAGGCTACGTCAGCCGTGTACTCCCCCCTGAGGAATATGCCTCAATGCCTGATGATGAACTTTTTGAAATCATCAAAAAAGAGTTATACGTAAACGAAGCGGTAGCAGATGGTGAATTCCATCACAAACGCATTGCGGAATATTTGGAGCGAGCTGTATACGTTTGTCCATATTGCGGACTTGCCGAGTTTAAGAGCGACAAAGATATTATAGAGTGTCAGAAGTGTAAGCGTCAGATCCGTTATACCTCCAAAAAGGAATTGTTCGGTGTTGGTTTTGAATTTCCCTTCCATTTCGTTGCCGATTGGTATGAATATCAAAGCAATTTTATGAATCATTTGGATCCTCAAGACTACACAGAAACACCGATACATACCGAAACTGCTTCTTTGTATGAAGTAATTCCTTATGAGAAAAAAGAACTGATATCAAAAGACGTTGTAATCACTTTGTATGGGGATAGAATAATAATAAAAACCGAAACAGAAGAACTTCTTTTCCCGTTCGAGAAAACGTCTGCAGTTACAGTGCTTGGAAGAAACAAGCTTAATATTTATTTCGACGGTAGAATATATCAGATAAAGCCCCCTGCCCGCTTCAATGCGCTTAAATACGTTCATATGTATAACCGCTTTAGAAACGTTCTAAAAGGTGAAAAAGACGAACAATTTTTAGGATTATAATGCCATTTATAATTTAATTATAATTCACAAATATTCTTGACAAGAAGAACTAATTATGCTATACTACTGAGGTACGAGATTTTTTAGATCGAGGTGTGGCTCAGCTTGGTAGAGCGCTACGTTCGGGACGTAGAAGTCGCAAGTTCGAATCTTGTCACCTCGACCATAAAATAAAAGAGAGGCTTGTCCTCTCTTTTGTTTTATCATTGAAGCTTACTGATTTGAGCTTCTCAAAAGTATGCAACGCATACTTTTTGCCGCTTTGCGCTTGGACATATAATAGACAAAAGCTAAATATTAGCGCACAGCTAAGTTCTTGAATCTTGTCACCTCGACAAAAAACAGACGGGAGTTCCCGTCTGTTTTTTTCTTATTATTTGAACATTGAGAGTATCTCAGACGCATTTGTATC
>CAJGDF010000279.1 GCA_904502105.1 uncultured Clostridia bacterium | reverse complement strand
TCTTTGCATAAAAAAGCATATGCTTATTGTAGCATACGCTTTTAAGTCAGAATTTAGTTTTTGATATATCTTACATTTTGCGCTGAGCCGATCTTTTTAATCGAACCGGACTTAATCATTGCTCCAAGTACAGCTTCAACTGTTGTTGGACTTACATCAGGCAAGATTTTGCATATTTCTGATTTCGACATCGGAGTAAGACTATTCAGAACTGTGGCTTCCACACGAGCTTTTTTAGTGATTTTCTTACCATTTAACACTGCAAATCTCTTATCAAGCTCTTTATAACACATATATAAGGTAGAAAGAAAATTCTGAATAAAAGGGATATAGTCGTTTTGGTTTTCGTGCCATCCTTCCGATGATTTTCTGAGAGTTTCGTAATAATGCGCTTTATAATTGTTTATTTGTTCTTCAAACGAGACATACTTTCCTGCATCATACCCATTCTTGTACAATAAAAGAAGAGATAAAAGTCTTGATATTCGCCCGTTACCGTCTCTGAAAGGGTGTATACACAGAAAATCCAGTATTACACATGGAATCAAAAGCAATTGATTAATATTTGAATTACTTCTCGCATCAAGATATGCAAGTTCTAATTGTTCCATAGCTTGAGCTGTTTCACGAGCGGACGTTGGTCTGAATCTAACTTTACGATTCCCGTCTGAGTCAGTTTCGAGTATCACATTATCATCTGTTTTGTATTTGCCACCGTATTCGTATCCGGCTGAAGACATCATTATATTATGGAGTTTAAGAATATCATCACTTCTCAGATCTATATACTTATACCCGAGATGTATTTCATTCAAGGCATCTCTGTATCCTATAATTTCTGCTTCGTTATGATTAAGCGGAGCGCTGTTTTGATTAACAATTTCTGCAATACGCTGATCGCTTGTCACTATACCTTCAATTGCATTCGAACTCTTGATGGATTGAATTTTTGCAACAGCTTCGAGTTCTGTAAATACTTGTTTATATTCATCTTTTCGAAAGCCTGCGGTTGTTTTTAGTTCAGCTATACTTGTAGTTAAATTTAACAGTCCTGCAGGAAGCAACCCGTTATCTAAAAAAGAATAATCAAATCTCCTCATTGCATTATATACCTCCATATCTGCATATTATTATATCATAATATATGCAGATTGTCAAGGATTTAAACACATTATCTGCATATATACTCTCATTTTATATGCAGATAACTCAAATCATATATGCAATTATTGCACCGACCGAAAGGAACGGTACAAGAGGGAATGATTCTTTTTGATCTTTTTCTTTTACCTTGTTGTATATCGCTATCACAATGACCGCAAGAAGCATTCCTACAATCAACGCAAAGATTCCTTTTTCTGCACCAAGCATAAATGCAAGAGTGGTGGATATCTTTAGGTCTGCGCCACCACAGGCTCTTTTGGGATTAATGACCGCCAAAACAATTTGCGGAATAAAGACAGTCAGTGCACCTACGACCATAGAGAGCAAATATGCGGACTCAAATCCGACAAAAGACAGAATAAGGATCATAAGCGGAATACAGTTTGGCACTATCCTTGATTTTATATCAGAAATACTTGCGTAAAGCAACAATAAAATAAGAATCATACCTTTAACTGTTGTGAGGGATAGTCCGTAAATAGGCAGAAGGATAAGACCTACGACCGCAGACAGACAAAAAGACCAAACAGAGATTGATTCGTTTTCCGTCATAGACTGCTTGCAAATGAGCCATGAGGCAAAAAGAAAAATACCGTATAATGCAAGATGGACGGAAATAAACGCCCACATATCAACGACATCCACGTTCGACGTTTCAAACAGTATAGGTCTTATCATTTTCTGATATCTCCTTATTTCTTAAACTTTACAAGACATGCAAGGCCGACAAGAACAATTACGAGACCGACAACTACACCGATTACTATTGCAGTATTATTGGATTCACAAGTTGCAGATAATTCCTGATTTGCTGTAATATCAGCGATATTAAAAGTGACTTTATTACCGTCTATCTTACTACCGTTTGACTGAGTGATCTTGTCGGGCATTTCAACGGTAAGGGTTATCTTGAAAGTCTCGTTGAGATCATAATCAAGACCTTCATTGCTCTGGGAATTCATAATGGCATTAAAAGAGTATGAAGAGTAGAATATACCGCTGTTCTTTTCAATATTGACAGAAGAGAATATATGGTTATCTTTTTCTTCTAAATCGGAGACAGTACTGTCATTTTCGGAATCAATGGTAGTATCTATGTCTTTGCCGTCAGTAATAATATCAAAAACATCTTCGGAACTGGGATCAGAAACTTTCTCTTCTATTTCTGAACCATTATTCTGTTCGGGGTCTTTAGAAGACTGTGCATCTTCAATAATATCAGTTTCGTAGGTCATTTCAAGAAGAGCGTTTTCCATCTCTTCATAAGAATCGTATTCTTTCACCTCTGTATATGAGACATACGTGGAATCTTCGTAAGTATATTCCGTGATCGTTTTCCCTTCAAACGGATCGGAGCCAATCTGTTTAAGATTCTCGTAAAAGCTCTTCTCAATACCAATAGTAGCAGAGATTGAACCCGTTTCGTTTTTATTCATTTTTATATCGATGTCATTCTGTACACATCCGGTAAAAAGAGAAAGAAGCATAACTATAAAAAGCGTAATTGCTGTAATCTTTTTCTTCATGTATTTGTTTCCTCCATAGATTAATTTGAATTTATAGATTTAAGGCGACACTCAAATGAATGTCGCCTCTTGCTTAATGTTAAACTTAACCTTTAAAATCGAAGAGAG
>CAJGDF010000278.1 GCA_904502105.1 uncultured Clostridia bacterium | reverse complement strand
TATTTGAGAACTTCCTGTATCTTATGGATATTGTCGGGTCTGTATGCACCTGCTTTTCTGTGAGGAACAGATGCGAAAGGCGCGTCTATCCATTTGTACATCTTGGGTAGATGGTTGAAACAATGATGTGCTACCTGCACCATATCTGCTTTCCAGACTTCCGGATGGCCGTATTTCTCTGTGAATGTTTCCGCTTCATTGTTTGCGTCTCCGAGGAACATCATGGTTTTGCCTTTTACAGTCAACTTGATTATTGTTGAAGTGCTGTTAAAGTCTCCGATATTGATCTTTTCGAGATCTGCTGCTTCAGCGGTATCTTCTTCTGCGTAGATCACGTCAACTCCCATATCCGCAAGAGAGAATTTCTGACCGGTATGAAGTTTTAAACATTTAACATCGGGGTATTTTTCCTTAACGATCTTCTTCATGTCGAATGATGATTTGGAAAAACCTTTTGCATGAGTGTAAGACGGAAAACCGTGCATTACTCTTTCAAGAATAATTTCGTCACTGTGAAGGGTGAGGAGACGTAAACATCCGTCTGTGTGATCGTCGTGACCGTGTGTGAAATACCAACAGCTTATCTTTATCTTTTCACCGTCGGGTGTGTCTGTTATATCATGCATAAACTTCCACATGCCCGCAGTCGCCTCTGCACTGTGCTGAAAATAGTATCCGGCATCAATTACAAAAAGACTGTTGTCCGAAAGTCTTATAAAGTAGATCATGCCGCAGTTAATAGTGCAGTCTGTGTTCTGATTTTCGGGATCATGATAAAGTCCGTAAGGATAAAGTACTGTTGACTTTTCTCCTTGAACACTGTATCCGAATTTGTCAAGAGCTGTTGATGCAATATCCTCAATAACACGTATTTCGCCGCGTGATGCAATGTAGGTTGCAAGATACTGCTTTCCGTTTAGTTCAAAACCGATATAACGGTCGTTAGCAACTGTATTGTCAAGGAAAAATCTGGCATCTGTTTTCTTTAATTCTGAAATATATTCATTATAATCTTCTATAGTTGCATCTGTTGCGATCTGCATCTTTGAGTCTTCATCAGTAGCTCCTTCTCTGTCATCGGCAAGCATAGCACCTACGTTATAATATCCTGCTGCAATATTTCCGCACATCGGGGCAGGACAGCCCAAAATCCAATTTGTACTCATTTAAATTCTCCTTATATCAATTCAGTTTTACTGTTGCTTAATTTAACTATTTCTTTAAGTCCGCCGAGTAAACATAATCCCGGAATATGGAAATTATTCAAATAATCTTCGTCTCCCGTAAGTTCAAGTGCGGAACTTTCAATTTTTGCGGTTTTAACATCTTCGCTGATCGCGAGTGCGCATACCGTTGCGCGGGCTGCCTTTCCTGTTGCGTAAACAGTTACTTCTTCGCCGATATTTTTTGCAACGGCCATCAAAAGAACCGCATCTTGTGTACGGTATGCATCTGTGGTGTAGTTAAATGTTGTAAAATATCCGTGTGATCCGTTTAATCGTGTGCAGCCTTCAAATTCACCTGTCATGAAAAGGTCTGCACTTATCACAGCGTACCCGTCAGACAGATATTTATCTTTGGCTGTTGTCCTTAGAATTTCTTTTCCGTTTTCTCCGAGCATCAGACAAATCCTTTTTCCGTCCCAATCATCCGGAGTTAATTTAACGTATGGTAACTTTTCTCCGTTTTCTCCAAAAACAAAGCCTTTTTCTGTGTTTTTGTCTGAGGATATTTTAATGATCTTAAACGAATTATTTTTTATGCCTGTCATCCAACGTAGCATCTTTCTTTTCTGTTCGGCATCTGTCTGATTTATCTTTTCTGTTCGTTCCTTTTTATGAAAAGCAAAGAATTTTTCATCAATTTCCTGCCAGTTTATATCCTTTTCTTTGGGTAACCATGTCAATGACCAAACATCTCCGATATCAACAGTCTGTTCCGTCCATTCGGGATCATATCCCATCAGATGGCGTGCAAAGAAACTGTAAACGTGATGTCTTGTCTTGGCATTGTACTGATGCTCTGCGTCCTGATAAAAATGTTCAACCATATTTTCAGAATCATATTGTCGGTATGCTTCTATAATGCCGGGCAGCTCCGCTGTTTCGAGATACTTAGTCCAGTCGCCCGTTGAACCCGCTAAAAATAACGGCCTCGGTGCAAGCATTGCACACATTTCTGTATTATCTGTGTTTATTCTTAATCCTGCAGCATTTTCACATCTGCATCCGCCCTGCATATGAAGCGATATCATGTTTATCGGTGCGGCTGCTTTTACGCGGTCGTCGACAAGGCTTAAAAACAGTGTTTGTGAACCGCCGCCCGAACATCCCGTTACACCTATATTGTTTTTATCAACCTCAGGGATTTCACACAAAACGTCCAATGCACGGATGTTATTCCATAACTGAACTCCCAATCCGTTTGAAAGCCATAGTTCTTTTTCACCGTGACCGTAACCGTGTGATACCTGTGTATTGTCTATCATACCTATCATGTCGGTTATAAGACAAATAAAACCCATTCTTGCAAAGTTTGCAAGCTGCTGCGGAAAATCTGCTCTGTCATCACGGGTAAGACGCTGATCTGTGAAATGTCCGAGCAGGTTGAGTATCGCGGGAGAATTCGGTTTGAGCGGCGAGGGGAGGTATAGATTTCCGGTAGACCATATTCCGGGGTATGTTTCAAACTTGATCTTCTTTATTGAAAATCCGTCAAAATCACCGAAATCTTCTGTTTTAACATTCAGAGGCGTTTTTTGGGGCCAAGGATAAAGTCCTGCGGCCATTCGTAGGTTGAATTTCAGTTCTTCTTTTCGTTTTTCTACATCTTG
>CAJGDF010000277.1 GCA_904502105.1 uncultured Clostridia bacterium | reverse complement strand
TCTGCAACTTCTGACTTATCGTTGAAAGAATCAACTTTAGAATTGTCAGCAAGTTCAATATTCATGTAAGAAATGAAACGATCAATAAAAACCGCCATCTCTTGTCTTGACACTGCTTGGTTTGGAGCAAACTTGTTACCGGGAAGTCCTTTAACCATTTTAGTTTCAACTCCCCATGCTACATAATCTGCATACCAAGCATTTTTATCGGTGTCGGAAAAGCTAAGACTATTACCTTTACCTTCATAGCTTTCATCCGATAGTCTGCAAAGAACCGTAACGAACTCTGCACGGCTCATATTGGCTGTAGGATCAAACTCGGCATCTGACTTACCTTCCATGATTCCTGCTTCGTATACTGTCTTTACTTCATCGAAATACCAGGCATTTTCATCTACGTCTGTGAACGAAAAAGCACTTTTTTGTGCCAAAACCGCCGTACTAAACACAAAAAAAGCAAAAAAAATAAAAGACAGTATAAAACTAAGACGTTTTTTCATAACTATTCTCCATTCTATTTATTTTGTTTTTTTCGTGAAACAGTTCAATATTTGCTTGAACTGTTTCACGAAATTATCCGTCAGATACTTCTCTTCCTCGTGAAAATATATGAAACCGTAAAGAAGATAAGCGATGCCACGAACAGATATACAATGCATATCATCACGTCATTGACCGTAAAGGGGTTTCCGTAAGGGTGATAAAATAATTCTGAATCGTATAACCCTAAATATGCATAATGGTTATTAGAACGCGGTACCAAATAATCAAGGTAAACGGTCGGCATACGGTGTCTTATAGACGTTTGCGATAAATACACAAATAACACTGATCCGATCCCGGCAACTCCTCCCATGAAGCCACTGTGCAGGATACAACCGAAAACGTAGGTTATACCGATATAAAACAGCAGCGTGAATATCTGTGCGCCGAAGAACACTCTTGAAATTCGCTGGGTGGAATCCATAAAGTATTCAAGATAGTTTGCGAAAAAGTCCGGCGGACCGCCTCGTGAAAAGAAATATGTATGTAATCCGACGTGGCCGAAAATAAGGCATGCGGTAAAATTAACGGTAACAAGAGCCGCAAATCTTCCGAAAAAATATTTTGAAGGTCTTACCCCGCCCGCCTTTTCGATCTCGTAGAGATTATCTCTGTAATCTCTTGTAAGTATGATCATGGTACTTATAACTGCCAAGAGAGGCATTGTGTAAAGCATGATCCAACTGTTTTGAGAGTTTTGCACGGTTTGAACGTAGAAATTATGGTCAATATATTCTCTGAATTCCGGTTCGTTATCCATGATCATCTCGCCCGTCGGCCTTCCGTTAACAACTACGGCTCTGCTCGACTGAACCGATAACCCGCGTTCCACCATCAAGGCGAGAACCAGCAAAACAGTTAACCAGAAAAGCGCTGAGCGAAAAAGCGTTTTTAACGTGTTTTTGTAGGTTGAAATAAGCATAATAATCTCCTTGTATCACTCAATAATTATACGGCGGTTTTGTGGATACCCACGTCACAGCCAAAAAACCTTTAGCATCCTTTATGATCTGCGGGATCTCAAACTCATTTATATCTGTAACGGGTCGGTCACTTACGTAACATTCGGTCACTTTTGAAGGTTGTTTCATGTTCGTCGGGAAGGCGTTGCTATCAAAGCTGTCAATATACTGAATGTCTCCGGCGCCGTTTATCATTACGATATGTCCTTTGACATAAAGGACTTTATCGTATCGGTTAATGACCGGGTAAAGATAGGAATGAACCGCATGACAGTTCGGACCGGTTTCGCCTAAATTATGAGGAGCTACTGTCAGTTCAAAGGTTTCGGGGATTTCGAGGTATTTCGCGTAGGGTACCCCGTCAAATTTTTCGGTGGTTATCTCATAGGTGAAATTTTTGAACTTAAAACCGGGCTTAAAAATAAAATAATTATCGTCCCCTGCACCAAAGCCTTCGAAGGTCTTCACTTCCGAGCGTTTTTCGCCTCCTTTTTCATCATAATAATGTCCATTAATTCTGAGGAAGTAGTCGTTGTCCGATCTGTTTTCCACGTGCATTATAACAATATCGTTCCCCTCGTATTCGTATTTATCAACGGTGGCGTAAATACCCGTTTGTTCTGCGGCAGCGGCTGTTTTATCAGGTACTTCTGCGCCGCCGTTAGCGCAGGCGGTAAGGCAAAGTAACAGTGGTAATATGATCAATAATACGGAAACGAATCTATCGGCAAGTTTATACATATATGATTTCCTTCCCTTTCCGCATTTGGTTTAGCTGTTATATGTCCCTTCATAAACATTATCGTACGCTAAACTCCAAAATAGCGGTTTTTTCAGTAAATTTTTATAAAAAATATTCGCCGTACGCAAAATACGGCGAACACATTATTATTCTATTTCGGTTAAACATTCGATAACGGCTGTGAGATTTTCATAAGTAGACGCAGTTACGGTATATCCGTTTTCTCCGTGGACAAATCTGCCTATGTGAGTGTTATCCGTAAATCTGTAATACACGTCATTATCTCCTATCTTTGTCTTTACGCCGTTTTCGAAGCTGTCGTCTATGTCACTCGTGATGCTGAGCTTTTGCTGTGACGAGTCGTGCAGAAGCTTAACGTTTATGTTGATACTGTTTTTGAAGTTATCCTTTGAAGTCTCAACATCGGAAATCTGTACGGAAATATCCTTAACGGAAAATCCGTCGGGAAGCTTATGGGGGAGCAAAAACTTTTCACCGCCGACGGCTGCCGAAAGCTCCATTACCGTATCGTAAGTATAGAACTCGCCCACCGATGTAATCTCACTTACGGGATAGATCTTATTCTTTATATA
>CAJGDF010000276.1 GCA_904502105.1 uncultured Clostridia bacterium | reverse complement strand
CGGAGATTGCAAAGATTGTGGGATTCGAAGAAGTGATCGGTGAACTCAACGAACGCAGAGAAGCTGTGGAAAAGGCGCTTTCGACCATGTGGGACGAAGATTTCGGTATGTTTCTCAACAAGGATCTCCGTGACGGTTCTCTTTCAAAGCGTATTTCACCCTGCAACTTCTATTCTTTACAGGCTGATAACGTAACCGAAGAACAGAAACGCAGAATGATGGATGAACATTTCTACAACCCCGAAGAATTCTGGGGCGATTATATTATGCCGACTATTGCAAGAAATGACCCTGCATATCCCGATCAGGACTATTGGCGCGGACGTATCTGGGCACCGACAAACTTCCTTGCATATATCGCAATGAAGAACGCCGGTCTGAAGAAAGAATGCAACGACTTTGCCGATAAATCCGAAGCGCTTCTCCTCCAAGAATGGAGACTTCACGGTCACGTTCACGAAAACTACTGCGGTGACACAGGTATGGGATGCAACAAAGGCAACAGTGATAAGTTCTATCATTGGGGCGGTTTGCTTGGTTATATTGCTCTTGACAATGAAAAATATCAGGCAGAATAAATGTAAAAAGATCGAAGCTTACGAAAACGGTCTCAAATAAGTAAAAAGAACGGAGAGGCACTTTGATGTGTCTCTCCTGTTTTTTATTAAGTTACGCTTCGAGAACTTTAATAAGTTCGTTTGCGATGATTCTGTGGCCTGCGGCAGAGGGATGAACGCCGTCACCTGTCCAGATCTCGGGAGAGGTCTGAGTAGAAAGGCCATAGAAAATACCGTCGAGGGGAATATATGCATCAGCATATTTAACAGCGAGCTTGCGGAGCGCGTTGATCTTCGGGTCGAGATCAAGTCTCCATGCATCTGTTATAACACCTGTGGGAAGAGCAAAAGGTTCGAGGATGATAAGAGAAGCGCCTGCATCCTTTACCTGTTTCATAAGCTCTTCGCAGTTTGCCGCATATTCTTCAACAGCTGTGGGGTCGTTCTGGTCGAAAGAACGCCATACGTCGTTAATACCGATAAGGATAGAAACAACTGTCGGCTTAAGATCGATACAGTCTTTGTCCCAACGTGCAACGAGATCTTTTGAACGATGGCCTGAAATACCTCTGTTGTAAACCTTCATTTCAAGATCGGGGTAGAAATTTTCAATATATTTTGCAACCATTCTTGCATAGCCGCTGCCAAGATCCTCAGGTTCACCGAATCTGCCTGCGTCTGTAATACTGTCGCCCTGAAGGACGAGCACACCGTTTTTTGTTAACATGATTATATCTCCTTCCTGAAACCAGGATATTTTCTTTTTCAATAATACCACACTTTTGAAAAAAAATCAATAGGTTTATATAAAACATCTCTTGACATAGTAAAAAAAATATGATAATATTTTAACAAAAAAAGCATACAAGGAAACTTTCATAAACGAAAGCTATGGGTTATTAATATGAACTATTGCGAACTCAAAAAGAAAACCAATGTAGGTTGGAATACTTGGAACACTCTCAATGTTCTTTCATACTCTCATCTTCCGGAAGGTTTTACAATAAATCTTATAATCACAGAATACAGTGACACTAAAGTTTTACGTGAAAGCCTTATCGGACGTGGCGGTCAGTTTGAAGAAAAGATATTTCCCGGCGCAAGAAGTTTTGACGGAAGCTGCACACAGCTGAACCTTAAATTCCACGCACTCGAACTTGATGTAAAAACAGTTGTTGACAACGATGAACAGATCGTTATAATAGAACCTCTGAAGGTCGGTGTTAAGATCCCGACAATGACAATAGAAGCCTGCCTTATGTGGGGCAAAGAAGGCTACATAGCGAAAAAAGACGGAAAAATATACGGTGAATGCGGTGGCAGACGCTTTGACGTTTACACCACAGGTGAAACAAGAGAAATGCAGCACACACACTCACTTTCTCCGTACATTTCAGTTGATCTTAAAGAAAAATTTATTATATCAACGCGTCCCTGCAGTGTTGAAGAAGCAGAAATGCTTTATGCGGCAGCGAAAGCGAAGCTTGATATGGAAAACGCTTCTTTCGGCAAACATTCCGAAGCATATACCGCAATGAAGACCTGTCTTGCATGGGATACGATTTATGAATGCGAGCACGACAGAGTATGCTCCCCTGTTTCACGTATATGGAACGTTGGTTGGGGCGGATATGTTCTTTTCGACTGGGATACATATTTTGCGGCTCTTATGGCATCTGTTGAAAACAAAGAACTCGCTCAGCTTAATGCGATAGCAATCACCGATGAAGTTACCGAAAGCGGATTTATTCCCAACTTCGGTTCAGCTCACGACGGAAAATCAAGAGACCGTTCTCAGCCACCCGTAGGCTCATATGTATGTCTTGAAATATACAAGAGATACCCCGAAAAATGGTTCTGCGAAAAAGTTTTCCAGACCCTTCTCGGCTGGAACAGATGGTTTGCAAGCCACCGAATGACAGAGGAAGGTTATCTCTGCTGGGGTTCTGATCCTTTCAAGCCCGTAAACGGCAGATATTGGGAAGAAAACGCTGTTCACTGCACTTTTGCAGGCGCACTTGAAAGCGGACTTGACAATTCTCCGATGTACGACGATATGGGATTTGACGAAGAGAAAAACATCATGCTTCTTGCAGACGTCGGTCTTATGGGTCTTTACATTCTCGACTGCCGCTGCATGATCGAGCTTGCAAAGATCGTTGGACAAGAGGAGCTTATTGCAGAATTTGAAGAAAGAAAAGCAAAAGTTGAAGCCGCAATGCAGACTCTTTGGGACGACGATTTCGGTTTGTTCCTTAATAAAGATCTCCGTGACGGTTCTCTTTCAAAGCGTAT
>CAJGDF010000275.1 GCA_904502105.1 uncultured Clostridia bacterium | reverse complement strand
TTACCGCCAAGCCTGTCTTCGGTTCTTTGCTGAGACGAGTCGATTATCTGCATATCCGTAAGCTGAAGGATCACAGGCTCACGGTCAGCGGGTACTTCAACTATAAAATCAATTGCATCAATAACGTTATCGTATACGGGCTTTTCAACCTTTTGATAAATATTGTCCCAATCTATCTTTGCACCACCGTTTTCACAGTAGTAAATATAAGGATCAACAATATTGCCTTCAGCATCAAGCTCAAATACAGTACCGCCGACCCAAGGAGTAGTAGTGGAATAAACGGTATATTCTATATCGCCCGAATTGCTTACGTAATTTAAACTGTCGTAGGACGTACACTTCATACCAAATTGAAGCCTTACGCCCTCGTAAACGATACTTGCGCTGTTAGAATGCTCATGCCCGACGAATATAGAGTCAACTCCAAGCTTTTTGAGTCCTTCAAATATACTTTTATCTGCATCAAAGCCCGAATAATGCTTTTCTATATAACCGAAATCGCCTTCTTGTTTATTTTCAGCGTAATCGATGAAAACGTGTTTGGAGGGGTCTGTCGTATATTTTGCAAACGCGTCTCCGAATACGTCGAGCTGGATGTGGAATGCAAAGGATATCTTAGTGTCGGGGGATTTACTCTTTATAGATTTAGCGTTTTTAGTGTACCATTTGATCTGATCCTGACCGAATCCTATCTCTCTTTGAGTGTGACCGTTCGCCAAGCTTTCTTCGCTGGCATTGTAAACTCCGTTAGAATCGAGCATAAAGAATACGCGTATAAGCTCTCCGCCCTGTTCAATTCCAACGGTATAGTTACCGTTTCCGGTCAGTTTTCTTTGAAGGAAGAGACAGTTTTCGGCATTTTCAAACTGTTCACTCTGCCAATCTGCTCCCATTTTGCTTTCGTTATCGTGATTTCCAAAAATAGGCGCCCATGGAATATTGAAGCTTTCCATAAATTCAACGAATTCGATCAGATTTGAACCGTTATCGTCAAACTCACCGTAAATGATATCACCTGTGACAAGTATCAGATCGGGATCGGTTTCTGTTATGATCTCCTCAAGAAAATCATAGCATCTTTCATTCTTCTTATCCGCGCCCCAGTAGTCGGGAAGCAGACCGCCAAGACGGTCGGGCGTGCGCATCTGAGATGCGTCGATTATCTGCGGATCTGTGATCTGAAGTATCTTAGGTTCGCGACCCTCGGGAACGCTTACAATAAAGTCAACCATTTCTAAAGCCTCGTTTTCTACTTTTTCTTCGGTGTCGCTTTCATTAGACTTTTCGCTATCAGTCTCACTGCTCGTTTCTTCCTTAATATCCGATTGCTCGGTTGCCTCGGAATCACACTCTGATGTACTTGAATCATCCTCATAAGCTCCGTCACCCTGCAAATTATTACAGGATACAGTTAAGAGCATTGTAAAAATAAGAAAGAAGGGAATAAATATTTTTTTCATTTTAATTACTCCAAGGAATTATTTCTTCTAAGTAAAAATAGCATTTCTTTCCGTCAATATCCATTTCAAAATAATAGAGATTATCAAACATTATTTCGGATTGGATAGAAACTCTCCATTTATATGGACCGGTTCTGCATACTTCATCGGTACAGTAATAATAGTAACTGTCTTTCTTTAAATCACTTATAGGCTTTTCCCAGATCACATCAAAATAAATGTGATCGCTACCTATTTTCGTGTAATGTCCGCCAAGCAAAATATTATCTTCGGTTTTACAAAGAGACAGACACTCAATATATTTTCCTTCATAATATAAATCAAAATGATCCAACAGCTCAGCGTCGGGATAATCGATCTTTATTTCTTCAATGTAATAATCTGAATTCTCCATTATTCGCATAGCACCGGTATACTTTTTTATTTCTTCTATAACGATATATACCGTTTTGCCTTTAATGTCAACCTCAGTAAGGTTGACGTATTTTGCAGGAACCTTATCTATGCTTGAGCAAAAGATCACTTCAACCGTATTCGCCGATGCATGGCAAACAAAAGAGTATTCATACGAGAAATCCTTGGTCAGAACGTATTTTCTGATAGGATTTTTCATAATTTCGACATAATAATTTTCATTTAGAGTTTTATCAAAAT
This sequence comes from uncultured Clostridia bacterium, assembly GCA_904502105.1. Classification (GTDB taxonomy): domain Bacteria; phylum Bacillota; class Clostridia; order Oscillospirales; family UBA644; genus HGM12619. The sequence continues at coordinate 744 of CAJGDF010000275.1, read as the reverse complement.
AACAACCGAATAAAATAATCGAGCTATCGTCCTTGCAAATATATATGTTGTCGATAAATTCTTCTTCAATAAATATTTCACAGTGATCAATGATCTCAATGCTCTCATAATCATCCGCAATAAGCTCTTCAAAGGTCTTAGGAGTCTGATCCCGATCGGGCAGATCTATAAGATCAAAAATACCGATCAGACACCACAAGCCTAATAAGAACGACAAAAAAGCAATACATATCCATTTCATAACGGTTGCAGTTGTATAAACAATTTTCTGCCATACAGTGGGGCAGGGAATAGCGACGTCCTCATTGACCGAAATATCACTGAATTCATCCTTGTAATCAGTACACTTTTCTATCGATTCTATTCCGCGTTTCGATGCCTCGGCATAATTCAAATCCGGAGCTTTAGAAATAACATTTTCAAAAAGCTCTCTTGCTTTTTCGTTTTCACCTTTTTTAAAAGCTATCCTTGCATTAAAATAAATATTTCTTATGCCTTGAATAGGGAACTTCACCGGAATATTCAAAAAGCCTTCACAGGATTCAAAATTTCGGTTAATAAAGCTTTTGTAAAACTCCATGCTTCTATAGGTCTGTCGTAATTTCTTTTGTCTCCCGCGACTTTCCTTTTGAAATTCATTTTCAAAAGCCGATAAAACCTCAGAAAGCTTTTCCTCGTTACCTATATCAAAATAGGTGGCAGCCAAATAACTCAAATAATAATATTTAGAACTTTTTTTAACTC
>CAJGDF010000274.1 GCA_904502105.1 uncultured Clostridia bacterium | reverse complement strand
CGATATTGCGGACAAGAGCATCTATTTCCTCTTTGCTTTTTCCTTCATAAAATTCAGGGTTTACAATATACGAACAAACCGTATCGGGGAAGTATTTTCTCAACAGTTTATAATCGCTTCCGCCTCCGACATCGAGGCTTGTGGGCGACAGTGATGTGTACAGTTCTGCATAATTGTCAAAAATACCGCAGTGATGAATTGAGAAGCTTTTAAAATATCCTCTGTACCAAAGATCTGCAGGCAGTATAACGTTTTTGTACATTTCGGGAGAAAACATGACCGCAGGACAGTTTCCGAGATCTCCCCACTGATGGTCGATCTTTGATGAAGGAGAAACTACATCACTGTATTCGTACATCAATCTGAAATATGTTTTGGTTATAATTTTCAAAACGTGCTGTGCGATTTCAGGTTCAAGTGCGCAGCATGCAAGAAAATTTTCACCGTAAATTGAAATTGCTGAATTCAACGGACTGCCTGTGTTAATATAACCGCTTGAAAAACCGTATTTTTCTTTCATACGTTTTGCATCATCCAACGCTTTTCTGAATACATCATTGTTTTTCAGGTCGGGAATATCGAGTGCGGCCATTTCATCAAAGTCCGCATTTTTCGGCTCTGCAGAGGGTGCCTGTGTCTTTGTATAAACAATTTTACATCCGAACAATGCCGAAATAAATCTGTGCCCGTATTGTTCTGATGCAACAGGATTCGGCCTTGGCTCCAAGCTTCCCAATTCTGTATCGGGAAATGTTTTTGCTCTAAGGTAAGACATTTCCCTGTATGCCTCTGTTCTTTTTATTGGATCAGTCCAAAAATCTTCACTGAAATCTACGCCGTAATGATAATTGTGCCAATCTTCGGAAAAATTGAATTGAACATACTTATGCATTTGATTTCTCCTTTTCAGACTGTCGGTTTTTATACATCATCAAAGCTTTATATAAGCTGTTTTATATGTTGTGTAAATAACCATTCCGGGTTTTGCGCCGGGCTGTTTCTTTACGTTCTTTATTTCAGTATAGTCAACCGCAACTAAGCCGCCGGTTCCTGCTTTACTGTTTTTAGCTGCGATCTCCGCCGCTTCGTTAAGTGTTGAATCGGGAACTTTTTCTCCGTTAGCCGCAACTACAACGTGTGATCCGGGATATTCTTTTGTATGGAACCAGATATCTCTTTTGTCAGCCATTCTGAGGGTAAGATAGTCGTTTTGCAGATTGTTTTTACCGATATATATCGTAAATCCGTCGGCTGAAACAACAGAAGGTATTTTAGGTGCATATGTTTTTGCCTTTTTCGGATTTTTCTTTGACTGACTTTTTTTCATATATCCGCTTTCGCTTAACTCTGCTCTGATTTCGTCAACGTCTGCGGATGTTTTTGCTCTGACAAGCTCTTCAAATACACTGTCCAGATAAACAAGCTCTTTTTCGCCTTCGGGAATCTGAACATTCAGTATTTCAAGCGCAGTAACGGCTTTTTTATATTTTTTATAGTATCTTTGAGCGTTTCGTGCGGGTGTTAGTGATTTGTCTAATTCAACAATCGTCTCCGCCGGCGGATCTTTCGTGTAATCCATCAGCGAAGCTTTTTCCTGGCCCTGCTTGAGAAGATATATATTTGCGGTTATAAGGTCGCCCATATCCTTAAATTTCAATGCTTTTTCGAACTCCGCAATATCTGCGCGCTGAGCCTCGATCTTCTTTGCAATTCTTGTTTGTGCATTTGTTATAACCTTTAAAATATCACCCGAAAGACGTTTTACATGCTCTTGTTCGTCTTTTTCAAGATAAAAGGCCTCGATCGCTTCGGAAAAAGTTTCATACGGTTTAACAAGTGAATTTGCTCCATATTGACCGATCGTTTTAAAATAAAATTCGATGGGTTTTCCGTCAAAAATAACACAGGGGGAGTATTGGTTTTGAGAAAGGGTTTCACTTAACATTTTAAGTGAAAATATAAATTTCTCTTTTTGTGTCTGAGTGAATTCTGCCAACCGTGTGTCAGTTTGTCCTGTTGCAAAATATACGGTTTCTCTTGAGATAAGCGGAGAAAAACCGAGATATTTATCTGTTAAATATTTGTCGGCTCTAACCTCGAGAGAAAAATCGATATTGATATTTCCGCCGTCAAAAACCTCTTTTTCCTGCTTCGGCGGTAATTCGTAGGGGAGGGCAGGGAGAACCTGTCGTTTTGAGGATGTTGTATAGTCAACCTGTCTTAAAGCGTCTATAATAAGCCCTTTTTCGTCAACAAATATAATATTGCTGAAATGCCCCATTATTTCTATGATAAGTTTTTTTTCAACAATATCGAAAAGCTCAGTCTGACATTCAAATGTTAAAACAACAGTTCGTTCAAATTCGGGCTGCGTTACAGATACAAGTCTTGACGGCTGAAGATGTTTTCTTAATAACATACAGAAATTCGGCGCCACTATAGGATTTTCGTATGTGTTTTCTGTTATATTAACTCTCGCTCCCTGGGGATTTACGGAAAGAAGCAGTTTGAAATTCTTATTTTGATTTCGTATATTTAATATTATTTTATCCCTTTCAGGCTGAAAGATCTTATCGACCTTACCTCCCGAAAGAGCCTCTGAAAGTTCATTTACAAGTGCGTGAACGGCAAGTCCGTCTAAAGCCATGATTGTCCTCCGTCTGTTTGAGACGTTTTAATATTGTACTGTTAAAATATGATTTTAACTATATAAAGTATACTTTATTCTAAACGGAAAGTCAAGTTTTCTACTGAAAAGTCAAATTATTTTAAAATATCTTACCGCTTAAAATTAAGATGTTTTATTAATAATAACTTGACAATGTCGTAAAAATAAGATATAATATTAATAAATAACAGTTAAGGCCTTTCGTGT
>CAJGDF010000273.1 GCA_904502105.1 uncultured Clostridia bacterium | reverse complement strand
CGTTGTAAAGAACAGCTGCTTTCTTTGCAAGATCATATGCAGTAACACTTGCCGCAAATTCCAATGTTGAGGTTTTACCCGGAGCACACCAGTCACCGAGACCCATTTCGATAAGACCTTTTTCATTAAGCTTTGATGTTATGAAATGGAAATATCTTAACATTGAACCGGAAATCTCTTTTGCACCGCGAAGATCGCCTCTTAATACATAAGAGAAATACGGCAAATAGATAAGAACAGAGTCCCAACAAGGACCGCTTGCCCAACCGCCCCAACCGCCGGACGGAACGATTCCGAGAAGTTGACCTTCAAAATTCATGGAACGGCAAATGGTTCTGATCCAGAAATAATAGTTGTCTTCGGGATCGAAATTCATGAGGGTTTGCTCTGCGGAAAGAGCAGCATCTGCAGTCCAACCGTTCTTTTCTCTGTGAGGACAGTCAGTCGGGAAATGGAAGAAGTTTGAAAGGGTTGAATGACGAGTCATTTCCTGTAATTTATTCATGATCTCATCAGAACATGAGAAGTTACCTCTGTCGGTAAGCTCTGTGTTCATTACATCAAAGATAAGAAGATCTTCGGTTGCTTCCTCTTCGGTAATTCCCCATATCTTTGCGTACTGGAATCCGTAATATGTAAATGTCGGGGTATATTCTTCTTTACCTTCACCCTTACAGGTGTATTCTGTCTGCTGAGTATAAAGCGGAACTCCCGCATTGGGATCTTTGATAAAAATAAGGTTACCCTGACCGAACTTCCCGTCAAAAAGACGTTCGCCGTGCTGGATCTTTATCTTTCTGCCTTTTTCAGCGCTTATGCAAAGACGTGTAAGACCTGCCCAGTTTTCTCCGAAGTCGTAAACAAATCCGTCGTCTTCTTTCCATATCTTAACGGCTTTCAATTCTTTTGTTTTAACGATCGGATGAGCTGTTGAAAGCATACATTCTCCGCCGGGATCGGATGCGGGAATAGCTTTCTGCCAATCGCTGTCGTCGAATTCAACTTCATTCCATCCGTCGATCTCAAGATTTGCATCGTAGCATTCGCCTAAACGTAATTCGTCTAAAACGATAGGAGAGGGATGTGTAAGGATGTTTTCATCGGCTTCAATAACTGTTGTTTCTTCGCCTTTTTTCAGTTCAACTGCAAATGCAAGTTTGGGGGCAGATATGAAACGAGTTTTTTGAAAATCCCAGACAAATCCGCCGAAACCGTTCTGGAAGCCATTACCAAGAATGAACGCAAGCGTGTTTTTACCTTTTGTTAAATAAGGCAAAAGATCATAATTATCGTATGCTAAAGATTCGTGAGGATTTGTAAGGTAGGGGCAAAGTTTGCCTTTGGTTATATGCTTGCCGTTTATGTATATTTCATAGAAACCGAGACCGCACACTGTGATCTCGGCAGCGTCGGGCATTTCGTCTATGTTAAAAGAACGACGCATGTAAGGTGCGGGAACAGGGTTTGTCCAGGTGCATTTTTCTGTTGTTGCAGCAAAAAACGTGGATGAAAATTTCATAATATGCTCCATTCTAATCTTATATTTTTACAATTTTATATTCGCCGCTTGCAAGTTTGATTGAAGTGTTTCCGTTTTCAAACTGGTAGCCGCAGGGTGTTAAAATATCACCATTGAGTCCTTCCGGTGCAGTAACGGTAAGAATTATTTCATCGCCTTTTCTTACCCATTTACTTTCAACCTTGCCTTCTGCGGTGGTGTAATAACCTTCGGCATGGTCGAGTTTAGTCGGGAACATGGGAGCAATATTCATCGTGCCGATCTTTAATTCCGGATTCGGTCTGATACCTGCGATATATTCAAGCATGAAAGCTGAAATATCTCCCCAGAAATGATGGTTGCAGGAATCGATGTTTGTATGGGTTGACTCGAGGAGAGTATTATAACCCATCGCAACCATGTAACCGTAAGACGGAGCATCGGGTCTGCACATCATATCAAGCGCAAGATCCATATATCCGTGGTCGGCAAGAACTCTGAAAATTACTCTTCCGCCGAGAACGCCCACATGCATATGGTCGTCTTTTTCATGAATTTTATCAAGAAGGACAGATAATGCTTTCTGTTCTTCCTCTTTTGTGTCGCAAAGACCGTAGAAAATACCCATCGCCTGAGAGGTCTGACAGTTGCCTGCAAATGTCATCGTTTCAAGGTCACAATAATTTTCTCTTATTGTTTTACGCATTTTTTCAGCAAACGCATTAACGTATGCTTCTTCTGCGTCCATACCCATTGCTCTGTAAAGAACAGCCGCTTTCTTTGCGATGTCATAAGGCATAATTCTTGATGTTAAAAATACCGGTGCTTCTCTCGGTTCGGGACAACACCAGTCTCCAAGACCGGTATTTACAAGTCCGTCTTGTTCAAGATGATACGAAAGGAAATGTAAATAACGTAAAATCGTACCCGAAACCTCTTTTGCTGCACGGAGATCTCCTCTGAGTGTGTATGAGAAATAGGGGAGATATACAAGAACGGCATCCCATGCGGGACCTGCCCATCCGCCCCAACCCGTTACAGGCGTCATACAATACATTGAACCTTCAAATCTAAGTGAACGACAGATTGCACGGATCCAGAAATGGAAGTTGTCTTCGGGGTCAAAGTTTAATAACATGTGCTCTGCGGAAAGAGCAGCGTCGCCTGTCCAACCGTTCTTTTCTCTGTGCGGACAGTCTGTCGGGAAATGCCAGAAATTCGCAAGGGTTGATCTGCGTGTCATCTGCTGAAGCTTGTTAAGACTTTCATCTGAACAGGAAAAATCGCCTCTGTCTTTGAGATCTGTGTTCATAACCTCGTAAATAAGCAGATCTTTAGTTGCTTCTTCTTCGGTAATTCCCCAGATTTTAGCAAACTGGAAACCGTAAT
>CAJGDF010000272.1 GCA_904502105.1 uncultured Clostridia bacterium | reverse complement strand
TCAGTTGGTAGAGCACATGACTTTTAATCATGGTGTCCGGAGTTCGACTCTCCGGTGGATCACCAAAATCCGAACTTAACCGTTCGGATTTTTTTTATGCAAATAAATGTAGTTAAAAATAAAATTTTTATTTTTGTCAAAAATAGGTATTGACAAATCTGAAATTGTGTGATATAATATAAAAGTTCTTTGAACAGAAGTAAATAAATGATCCACTAGCTCAGTTGGTAGAGCACATGACTTTTAATCATGGTGTCCGGAGTTCGACTCTCCGGTGGATCACCAAAATCCGAACTTAACCGTTCGGATTTTTTTTATGTCAAATTTATAATCCATTTCTTTAAAATAATAAATGTACATCTGTTTTTTTTGTTTAAGCAAATATTCTGAACTTTTGAATGATTTTATATATCTTAATTAATAATTTTTCCGATTAACAAATTCTCCCAATTACGGAAAACTTTCTTTTCAACAAACCGTTGCTCGACATGTTGGACACTTTATGGTATAATACAGAAAAATAGATCGGAGGATATATAATGTTTGATATACTTAAATTCGGAAAAGAACTGTCAAGGTTACGCAAACAAGCTGATTTGACTCAATGCGAGGTTGCAGATAAGTTGAATCTGTCTCATCAGGCGGTATCAAAATATGAACGGGGCGAAAGTTTTCCCGATATTTCAGTTATTATTTTGATTGCGGAGCTGTTTAATGTCACCGTCGATGAGCTTATAAACAGTGGCTCACCGACATCGGGCGAGTCGGGAATTCTTAAAAGCGTTGCCTACGGAAAGACAGAAGCCTCGGGTTATGATGCCTCTGATATTGTAAATCTTGCGCCTATTCTGAAACCGAGCGTTCTTGAAAAACTGTCTCAGAAATTGGAAGGGCAGGGGATAGATATTAATTATATCGTCGCTCTTGCGGAATATCTAAACGACGAATCTGTGGAAAAGCTTATCAAAAGCGCATCTTATGATGGCTTGAATCAGGAAATGCTTGAAAAACTTATACCGATTCTTGATTACAATTCAAAAGTTTCAATTTTACAGAAAATACTTGACGGGCAGCTCGATTGGCATCTTTTAAAGGTTTTGTGGCGATATGACGGATGCAACAGATCTCAGATCGAAGCCGCTGTCGTGTTCGGTGTTCTTCCCGATGAAGTTTTAACTTATATGAGAGAAGAGTTATTTTAATATTTCTAAAACAGTCCCTTGGCTGACGTTGTCGGTCGAGGGACTGTTGTTTTGTTAAACCAACGAAATTCCTTATTTTTATCGTTTTTATTCTACAATTATACGCATACTTCAACCCTTGACAAAGAAGGTAAATAGTGGTATAATATATAATGAAATTTTATGATGAGAAATTATGTCCGGAGGTAGAACTCATGTGGATTGCAGATAAATGGAAAGATTATGAAGTAATAGATGCCTCTTCGGGCGAGAAGCTTGAACGTTGGGGCAAATATATGTTGGTCAGACCCGACCCGCAGGTTATTTGGCGTACAGATAAGACCGACAGGCTCTGGAAAAATCCGGATGCCAAGTATGAACGTTCTTCTTCGGGCGGCGGACGTTGGGCTGTAAATAAACTTCCCGAAAGCTTCGCAGTAAATTACGGAGATCTTAAATTCAACCTTAAACCCATGAACTTCAAGCATACGGGGCTCTTCCCCGAACAGGCAGTAAACTGGGATTGGTTTTCCGAAATGATTCGTAATTCGGGCAGGGAGATCTCTCTTCTTAATATGTTTGCATATACCGGTGCTGCATCTGTTGCTGCTTCGAAAGCAGGCGCAAAGGTAGTTCATGTTGATGCTTCAAAAGGTATGACAGCGTGGGCTAAAGAAAATGCAACACTTAACGGTATTTCCAATATACGTTTTATTGTTGATGACTGTGTTAAATTTGCAGAAAGAGAAAAACGCAGAGGTCATACATACGATGCTGTTATCCTCGATCCTCCGTCCTACGGCAGAGGTCCAAACGGCGAAGTATGGAAACTCGAAGATGAGCTTTTCGGCCTTATGGAAAAAATCGTTGATATTCTTTCCGATAAGCCTCTGTTTGTTCTTCTTAATTCATACACGACAGGTCTTTCCGCTTCATGTATGGGTTATATTCTCGGCGCTTGTATGAATAAGCGTTTTGACTACGGAAAAGTATCTTTTGATGAAATCGGTCTTCCCGTTACATCTACGGGCTACAGTCTTCCCTGCGGTTCTTCCGCACGTTGGACTGCAGAATAATACGGAGTAAAAGTGAGCGCTATTATAACTGCTGAAAATCTTACCTTTCGTTACAACGACGGTAAAGATATAATAAAAAATCTCTCTCTTGAAATCGAAGAGGGTGATTTCGTTGCTGTTCTCGGTCATAACGGCAGCGGAAAATCCACTTTTGCAAAACATCTCAATGCTATATTAACGCCGACCGAAGGAAAGGTTACCGTTGCAGGTCTTGATACCTCTGACGATAACAATCTTGCGGATATACGCAGAACAGTCGGCATGGTATTTCAAAATCCCGATAATCAGATAATTGCCACCGTAGTTGAAGAGGATGTTGCATTTGCGCTTGAAAATCTCGGCGTTGAACGAGAAGAAATGATACGCAGAGTTGATGAAGCGCTTGAAGCCGTAGGAATGTTGAAATACAAAAAACATTCCACGACACAGCTTTCGGGCGGTCAGAAACAGCGTATTGCCATTGCCGGCGTTATTGCAATGAATCCGAAGATCATAGTTCTCGACGAGCCAACTGCCATGCTTGACCCAAAGGGTAGGGCTGATGTTGTTAAAACAGTAAAAAAGCTCAACGAACAGGGGGTTACGGTCGTTTTTATAACCCATTATATGGATGAAGCCGCACAGGCAAAAAG
>CAJGDF010000271.1 GCA_904502105.1 uncultured Clostridia bacterium | reverse complement strand
CGTCTAAAAATCAGTAAATTTCTTTGAGATACTGCTCGCTATTTTATAAACAGGGCCTTCCATTTCCTTTTTGGCAGCAGTAAGATGTTTTCTTATCTCAATATACTGAAGGAAGTGCTTTTCACATTTTCCGCAGCCAACACAAGCAGAAGCAGAAATCGCATGCACCCGTAACCGAGTATGGAAAGACGGTTGCCGTATCTGTCTTCACGGTAATTCATTCAAAGAGCCTTTCAAATCTTATTTCAGTTTTTTCCCTTCACTGAATGCAGTGGCGACTTTTTCGCCCAATGCGATATATCCGTGATGAACAGGATCGTATGTAATGGGTTTAAATTTTGTAAGATCAATCTGACCGTCCTCGCCCAATATCGATTCATCGGCCTTAACATTTACTATCTCACCCACAAGACGGCAGGATTCTTCATCATAGCTTTTGAGTTTACATTCGAGAGTCATCGGAAGTTCGTCAAAAACAGGTGCATCTACAAATTCGCTTTTAACATCGTGCCAGCCTGTCTTTTTGAGCTTTTCAGGATCTTTATTTCCGGATACGATACCGACGAAATCAGCCTCGGTGACGTTTTTAACATCAGGTATACTAACTGTAAAAGCCTTACGTTCAACAATATTTTTCGTTGTTTTATGGCCTTCGCTGACACATATTGAGATCTCGTTGACCTCGCTTATTCCGCCCCAAGCAGCGTTCATGGCATTGGGAGTTCCGTTTTCATCGTAAGAACCAATGATAAGAACAGGCATTGGATAAAGCCAGGTATTTGCTCCAAAATTCTTTTTCATGATCAATTCTCCTGTTTTCCGTAAGCTTTAATAATTTTATCAAGTATTTCTTTATCTGCGGGGCAGAAGTTGAAATCAGGTATTTCATCGGGACGGATCCACTTCATATCAACGTGAACGTTGAGCTTAGGTTCGCCAGATACTATCTCCGCATTAAAAAGAGTTAAATGGATCGTTATATCGGGATACTCGTGATCTGTTTCCGCAAAAATATCGTTTACTTTTATTTCAACATCAAGTTCCTCTCTGCACTCTCTTTTAAGAGCATCCTCAAGGCTTTCCCCTGCTTCCGCCTTTCCTCCGACAAATTCCCAACGAAGAGGATTCGGTTTATTTGGAGGACGAAGACATATCAAAAACTCTTCACCGCGCCATATCAACGCAGTAACGACATCAGTCATACTAACGTTCCTCTTTTCTGTATTTCAGAACAATAGCACCGCATTCTTCAACTTCTGATGAAACAAGTGTAAAGTCAGCACCTTTACTGTTCATAAAAAGAGGTTTTGAATCTGATGATGCACAAACAGGCGCAACAACAAGGCTCAGTTCATCAATCAGCCCCTCGTTTTCAAAGGCACCGTTGATAATACTGCCGCCTTCAAGAAGAAGTGTTTCGATTCTGAATATGCTTCTCAGTTTTTCAAGGCAAAGTGAAAGATCAATTTCTGTTTTTCCGCCGAAAATATAAGAAACGCCTATCTTACGGAGGTATGCAAGATAGCGTTTATCAACAAGATCCTCACAAAGGACCTCAATGATATGAGCGTTTCCGTAACCCGGATCTTCATCCTCAATAACAGCAGTTTTCCAGCCGACACTGCCTTTTCTGTCAAACGAAACGGCATAAAAGCCATGTTCTTTATCATACTTAAAATCGCCTTCGGGAACAGAAACGCCGTCAAAAGCAGAAAGATCGGGATAAAAATCACCTGTAAAGCTGCTCTGCATTGTTACTCTGCCGCATGCAAAAGCATCTGCGCGGTATTTACGATTTATCTTGTAATAAACATTCGTTGCCGCTTCGAGCTCGGGCTTGAAAAGAAAATCGCCCGTAACCTTTCCGTCAATAGACTGAAGCATATGACAAATAACATAAGGTCTGTTTTTCATAATTTGTAACCGTCTTTTCTAAATAATAAATCAAAATAATCAGGTAATGATCGTCAAAATAACTCTTTTTGCAGGATGTCCGCAAAATTTTCAAGCCCTATCCTGTCCTCTTCGGAAAAGCGTGAAAAAACAGGGCTGTCTATATCGAGTACACCAACAACTTCCCCGTCTTTGAAAAGAGGAATAACTATTTCCGAATTAGATGCGCTGTCACATGCAATATGCCCGGGGAATTCGTGAACATTTGCAACAACAACCGTTTCTTTCTTCATTGCCGCCGTACCGCAAACACCTTTACCCATAGGTATCTCAATGCAAGCAGGCTGTCCCTGAAAAGGACCGAGGACAAGAGTATCACCCTCAAGAATATAAAATCCCGCCCAGTTAAGATCTTCGAGCGAATTAAAAAGCAAAGCCGCCGCATTCGCAAGATTTGCAACTGTGTGAGGAACGTTATGTATCAAAGAATAAAGCTGAGAGGAAAGAATGCTGTAATCCATAGTAAAAGCTTCCTTTCAAATAGGTTATTTTATATAATAACATATTTTTTATTTTTTTTCAATACTTCATAACTTAATATTTCAGATAAAATATACTTGTAAAACGACAAAAAGTATGATATAATTTAATCCATAATTTATTTCAAAGAATGGGTATATAATGAAAAAAAGATTTAATCTACCTTGGTTTATGATCCCTACGATATTGACCCTTGCATGGCCGACTATGCTTGAACAGTTAATGCAGACTGCCGTTCAGTATATAGACACCGCCATGGTCGGTTCACTCGGAACGGATGCAACGGCGGCTGTCGGTTCAACGACTACTGTAAACTGGCTAATAGGCAGTACGATCTCGGCTGTAAGCGTCGGTTTTCTGTCATACATAGCTCAGGCGAACGGTGCGGGGAATAAAGACGGTGTTAAAAAAGCATCTTCACAAGCTGTTCTGGCGGTTTTGGTATGCGGCATATTTTTTACGGCATTAACATTAT
>CAJGDF010000270.1 GCA_904502105.1 uncultured Clostridia bacterium | reverse complement strand
TTTCTGTGATTCGTGATGATGTAAAAATACGAGTAGTATATCCGGCCAAGACTATTGTTATAGATTCCTTCCTTACAAACTCAACAGAAGTTGGGAAATACAGGTTTACATTAGCTCATGAAGCAGCTCATTGTATTTTTGATATGAGTTATGGAGGGGTTGTGGAATCTCACTTTCACAGTGCATTTGACGCGGAAAGAAGCTATACCCTGGACGATCTTAAACAAAGAATGAATTCATGTGAATGGCAAGCAAACACTATGGCGGCAGCCCTTCTTATGCCTCGTTTTTTAGTCGAAAAAGCAATGGAGAAACATGCTCAACGAAAAACTCTTCCCGTATATGGAGATAATGTTTTCTCTCCGAGAACAAAGATGACTATAGATAAAATGTCAGAGACATTAGGCGTTTCATACTCATCATTGCTTATTCGGTTAAGAAGTTTGAAGATGTTTGAAAGACACGACATATCTGAATATGTAACCCGAGTATTGAAAATAAAAAGTGATGTTGAATGAATTTAAATCTACCTCCTAAATTCAGAACGAAACCATTGAATCTCGTTGTTCTAAAAAATATTAAGTTATCATCTTTAGAGACAGAAGATCTAATGGAACGCGATGTTAAATGTCCATATTGTGATACGATTATAACCAAAGTCTTTTCTGATGCGAAAGGGCACTTCAGGATCAAGTGTCAGAAATGTAAGGCTGTAACGGTTTTAAACCTTGCATACTTCAGAACGATGAATGGGTATGGACAGTATAAATCAAAATACTCTTCGAAATAACTAAAAATTAAATATATCTAACTTTATATTGAGTAAGCGGAGCACATTTGTGACTACCCCAGCACCGTATGAAGACAAGCATATTATTTTATATGCTTTGTTGTCATGCGGTGCTTTTTGCACTTCCGATTACTCTTCATACGGTGACCAAGTCCTTTTCATAGCTGTTCTGCTTATGGAAAGGACTTTTTATGTTTCCGGCATTAATAGACAGAGCGAAGGGCAGCTTTAAATTAAGTAAGCCTTATTGGCGCAGAAAAAGCGAAAACTTCCCAAGATTCATTTGGCTCTGCTTTATCTCCAAATACCCATAATCTCCATTTTGATTTTAAACGAAACAAGCAAATTAAAAAATCAAAATTAAAGGAGATTACAAACATGAGTTGGAATAACAGATCAGAAAGAGCAAAATTTGAAGCAATACAGAAAAAACATTATGAAGAATATCTCAAACAAGGAATGACAGAAGATCAGATCAAAGAGATGTATGAATTTGATCTTGAACAGTTTAACAGTGACAGAAGATACTATATGCATGCACAATCGGTTCTTCCTGAAGATTTCGACGATAACGATGATAACGAAGACAAACTTTCGATTTTTGAAAAATTCAGAGATGTACTCACAGTATCTATAGAGAACAGTAGTGAATTTTCAAGATATTGGTGGATTGAAGAAATAGACAATCCTATTCTTGCTACGAATATCAAGAAACTAACTCCCGATGATCTTGAGCTTTTGACAAAATATATTGTTGATGGAGTTAAACAAACAGATTTGTCTGTCTACTATGGGATTACTCAAAAGAATATTTGCAAAAAAATCAGTCGAATTATGAACTTTTTGAAAACAGGGGTATAAAAAAGGCGTTTTCGCTGGCTACTACTTAAGGGGACCTTTTTTCAGGACCTCATGTTCCTTGAAAAATTAATATACCTTACAACAGATACGTTGCCGTTATTGTTCAATAAACAGACAAGCGATACACCCAAAGCATGGCTCCTTTCAAAAGGAGCTGTGTTTGTTGGGTATATTCTCGGGTCGCTACCGAGAAGAGCGAAGACAGATAACGGTGATAATGATACTTCCGTAGCGAAAGCGCGGCCCGCGGAGTACCCGGGGGTGGTGAGATTCCAATGAGAAAGAATCGCGGTCTTTCGTCTGTTGTTTGCCCTGTCCGGGAAGTTTAGAACAAATAGGATATATTATAATGCAAAACAGAGAGTCTGAAAAATCAGGCTCTCTTACATAAGCCATAAGGAGGCAAAAAAATGATCAATCGCGGAGATATTTACTATGCAAATCTCGATTCGGGAATCGGATCGGAACAGCAAGGCACAAGACCTACTATAGTTATTCAGAATAATACCGGAAATAAATACAGTCCAACCGTTATTGTTACAATGCTTACAACGAGTACAACAAAGAGAAAGTTACCTACGCATGTTAAAATAGACTGTGAGCATTCGGGATTACCCCAAAATTCTATCGCTATGCTCGAACAAATACGGACGATAGATAAACATCGTCTCGGTGAATTTATTGGACATATATCAAATAAAACAATGAGAAAAATCGATAAGGCAGCAATTCGTAGCCTTGGAATAAAAAGAACAAATAAAGGAAGATAAAAATGTTTTACAAGAATAACATCCACAAGAAAATTTATGAAGAAATAGTAAAGGAAAGACCATATAAATATCCATCCAGATATCTTTCTGCTATATATTTACTTTGTGCGGATAAAAGACTTTGGTGTTCTGTTCAAAATGCCATCCGAAATAGGAATATTAATTTCGAAAAGATTGATATCAGAAAGATCTCTCCATTTGGTTATTCGTTGTATAAGATAGCGCAAGACATTTATACCGAGGGAACCCATATTACATTATCTGACATATGTGATACTTACCTTATATCACAAAAAACTTTTGAGATGATTATTACCGCATTAAGGATCAACAGAGACGGGTACAGTTTTGTTGGTATTCAAAATTTGTTCAATTAAGAACAGATTTCATATGGAGGTTAAAATGAAAACAAGACATCGGAACAAAACGTTATCAATCAGACTGTCAGAAAATGAAAAAGAACTTCTTATCAGAAAAGCAAAACAACGCGGAC
>CAJGDF010000269.1 GCA_904502105.1 uncultured Clostridia bacterium | reverse complement strand
TGGCGGCGGACATGATGAGAGAGAACAAACACTTAACCAGCTTTTAGTTGAAATGGATGGCTTTGGCACTAACTCGGGTGTTATCGTTATGGCGGCAACAAACCGTCCCGATATTCTCGATAACGCGCTCCTTCGTCCCGGCCGTTTCGACAGACAGATCGTAATCAATCTTCCCGATGTTAAAGCGCGCGAAGCTGTTCTTAAAATTCACGCTAAAAACAAGCCTATCGGCGAAGATGTTGATCTTTCCGTTATTGCTAAAACAACTGCAGGCTTCTCTCCCGCAGACCTTCAGAATATTCTTAACGAAGGTGCTCTTCTTGCCGCAAGAAGAAAACGCGATAAGATCCTGATGGTTGATATCGAAGACGCTATTCTTAAAGTTGTTGTAGGTGTTGAAAAGAAATCCAGAATCGTTACAGATAAGGAAAAACGCCTCACTTCTTATCACGAAGGCGGCCATGCTATTATCAATAAAGTTCTTGTTTCTCAGGGCCCCGTTCATCAGATCTCCATTATCCCCAGAGGTATGGCTGGCGGCTTTACGCTCTCCTTACCGCAGGAAGATAAAAACTATATGTCCAAAAACGAGATGTTCGAAGAGATCGTTTCGCTTCTCGGCGGACGCGTTGCTGAAGCTCTTTGTCTTGACGATATTTCAACAGGTGCTTCCAACGACATTCAGCGTGCAACCGCTATAGCAAAGAAAATGGTTACCAAATACGGTATGTCTGACCGTCTCGGTCCCATTGATTTTGGCGGTCATGACGAAGTTTTCCTCGGCAGAGACTTTACCTCTCAGCGCAGCTATTCCGAAGAAACCGCTGCTGAAATTGACAGAGAAGTTAAATCTATTGTTGATAAAGCATACGATCTTGCGAATAAAATTCTTGAAGAAAACAGAAATTATCTCGAAAAAGTTGCTGCTATCCTTATGGAAAAGGAAAAAATGTCTGCAGAAGAATTCTACGGAATTTTCGGCGAACCTGCCGCTGCTCCCGAAAACGCATAATAATAAAGCTCCGAAAGGTCATTCCTCTCGGTGCTTTTTGTTAAACTGATTTTTTTACCAAAGTTTTTTAGTTACCATTTTAATATGAAGATCATCAGGGAAATCCTCTTTCAGCTTTTCGTCAACGCTTCTGAATTTAACGGGCAGACCTGTCTTTAAAGAAAGATCTTTTACTTTTTGTTCAACGGCTCTGACAGTCTCTGCTGTTGTTTCAACGCCGAGGTTTGAATTGTCGGCAATCGATGAAACCTCAAGCTTGGATGCTCTTTCGATTTCACCCATAAGCTCGGTCATTTCCTCTTCGCTTTCTGTCATCGGACGGTAAAAATTGACGATATATATCATCTCATAGCCCTGTTTTCTGATATCTTCGGCATAACGTCCGAGCACTATCGCGCCTGCATCGTCGCCCCCGATGTCCCATATAACCTCGCAATCGGTGTTAAAAACACGTGCAACAGTTGCCGGCATAGACGGTATATCGAGGTTTGTATTTGCACTCATCGGTGCTATAAGCTCAACGCCTGCTTCTTTTAATATATCTTCATTGTCGGCAGAACGGAAATAGGGGTTAACAATATCTGCATCGATCAAAAAAACTTTTTTTTGAGAATTTTTAGCAGCGTTAAGTGCAAGATTTACGGCAATATTTGTTTTTCCGGAGCCGTAATGTCCGGTAATGACAGTATGTTTCATTTTTTGTCTTCTTTTCTCTCTGAATAATGTATTTTTTTCGGACAAAATAGAGCTATAAACTTTTATTTTGTCGGAGTAAGATCATTGAAAGGAAAAATTTGTAACCGTACACCTTTGCTTTTACGGCTCACGGTGTACTTTCTTCTGCTTGTTATAACAGCTTCGGGGCTTTCTGTTTATTATGCCTCGAAAATACCTGATAAATACTATACTTTTGCATCTTCAAAGGACAGCTTTACTGTAAACTCAACTTATCCTCTTACCTCCCGAATCCGTAATGACGGTGAAAATGTTTCAGTCGATTTTAAATTGATGGGACTTATTCCCGTAAGAAGTGTGGCTGTTGAGGTCCTTTCCGAAAGGTCGCTCATGGCAGGAGGTCAGGCTTTCGGTATAAAGATGATGTATGACGGCTTGATAGTCGTCGGTTTTTCGCCTGTTGAAACATCCGACGGAGAGAAGACTCCTGCCTTTTCGGGCGGTCTTCGTGTCGGTGACTTGATATTGAGCGCAAACGGTCATAAGGAGCTTACGAACGAAAGCTTTGCACGTTTGATAAGAGAATGCGGAGGCGAAAGCGTTAAGCTTGAGATCAGACGTAAAAATACCGAAATAACGCTTGATATCGTTCCCGAGAAAAATGTCAACGGAGATATTCAGCTCGGCTGCTTTGTTCGTGACAGCACTGCAGGTATAGGCACGGTGACGTTTATAGACCCCGTAAAAGGAACATTCGGAGGTCTGGGCCATGGTATCTATGATTCAGATACAGGCTCTCTAATGCCTATCAGAAAAGGCGAGGCGGTCAAGGCCGGGATCTATTCGGTTGTTAAAGGCGTGTCGGGTATTCCGGGGGAGCTTAAAGGGATTTTTGATGATACAAATATAATAGGCTCTCTTCTGAAAAACAGAGATGAGGGTGTTTTCGGCTCGCTTTCTTCGGATTGTACGATTACGGGCAACGTTTATCCGATCGGTCTTTCCAATGAAATAGAGGAGGGGCCTGCGAAGATTCTTTGCACCGTTGATGAAAGCGGGGTAAGGGAGTTTGAAATTAACATCGATAAGGTTTTAACAGGCTCCGGTACCGTCAAAAATATGGTTATTTCAATAACGGACGGTGAACTTGTCTCCATAACCGGCGGCATCGTTCAGGGCATGAGCGGTTCCCCGATAATCCAGAACGGCAAACTTATCGGCGCCGTA
>CAJGDF010000268.1 GCA_904502105.1 uncultured Clostridia bacterium | reverse complement strand
GGTGTTCGTATCGTCTGGATCTATACTGTTTTCGGAATGGAGCAGTTCCATACTCTCGAATGTCTTTACCTTTCGTATATCGTTTCATGGACGTTTACGTTGCTTCTCCAGTTCGCCGTTTTCTTCTTTATTTACAAAAAACATGTTAAAGAAGATGCTCTCTATCGAGAAAGAATTTCCAATGCTTGATTTTTTGAGAGGTATTTGATATGAATTTTACAGAAATAGCCCTGAACCGTCAATCGTGCAGAAATTACGATCCGAACAGATCGGTCGAACAGGAAAAAATAGATGCGATAATTCGTTCCGCAATTCTCTCTCCATCTGCTTGTAACGGTCAGCCGTATCATTTTACTGTTTGTAAAAACGAAACAGCAAAAAAGGTCGCTCTTGCAACAACGGGTATGGGTATGAATAAATTTACGGAGAATGCTCCCGTAATGATCGTTATATCCGAAAAGCCGTATGTTAAAACCGCTGCTTTCGGCTCCAAATTAAAAGGCAACGATTACCGCTCAATAGATATCGGCATTGCTGCCGCTTATATCACCGCAGAAGCTGCAGCGCAGGGGCTCGGAACGTGTATCCTCGGTTGGTTTGACGATGCGAAGATCCGCAAACTCTGCGATCTTGACGAGCCTGTAAGACTTGTTATTTCCCTCGGCTATGCAAACGAAAATGACAAACTCAGAGAGAAAAAACGAAAAGATATTTCTCAGCTCGTTTCGGTAAAAGAATAAAAATAACTCCTCGGATCGTCTCCGAGGAGTTTTTTGTTAGTTGAAATCGAAAGAAACAACGGGTATATTTTCGGTATCGTCGTTCCATATATCAATGGGAATAAGCGTGAGTTTATCGAGCTTTTTGTTTATATTGATATGATAAGAACGTTTCCTGTTGTTTTCAATGTGCGCTATCTCAAACTGTTCGCCGTTAAGCTCACCGATGAGCTTGAATTCTTTGCAAAGCGTTTTCGGCATACACATCTGCGGACTTTCCAGCAGATGATTTGCACGTGTTGAATGGATTCGCTCGCAATGACCGCCGGGCAGGGTGTCACGGTTGATATCGCTGTCAAAAACGACATGAACGGAGTCTATCTGCGAAGGCTCGAAGCTGTAACTTACCTGTTCATTTTTATTTGCGAAATAAGCAAAATTCTGCTCGTTTGTTTCGTATATGCGGTGCGCTCTGTCCTGGCCGTTTCTTATAATATCATTTTTGATATTAAGCTCTGCGGTTTTGCATATCTCCGATATCTTTCTTGTTTTTGAAGGCAGGAAGCAGTCTTCATTCATAAGTAATGTCTGGAGCAGATCTTTATCGTTGAGATAAACATCATGCGGTGTATAGCCGTTTTTCGTTGCAACAGCCGCAGCCTTGCCGACAGCTTCGCCGAGAAGTGAACATGTTGCCATAACTCGCATACTGCTCATTGCCATATGTGTCATACTGATATTTCTGCCTGCAAAGAAAAGGTTCTCAATATTTTTCGAGTAAAGCGCACGATAGGGGATAGAATACGGTGAATATGTCCAACGTGATGTATTTACACTGCCTTTGTTATAAAAACCACCGGGAAAATGGTCGTCTATCGGCCAGCCGCCATATGCGATCTCGTCATCGAAAACAACATTGTCTCCGATATCCCTCTGTGTTATCATGTATTCGCCGCACATTCTTCTTGATTCACGTTTGCCGGGTAAAAATCCGAGAAAATCAAGATCCCATTTATCTGCATCGATCTTTCCCGAGTTTTTGATGAAATCCCACATTCTTGTTGCAAGTACAACAAGCTCATCACGGATCTCTTCTGTGTCTTCGATCGTATTTCTGTCGCCGCCAAGCTCAAGATACCAATAATTTTCAGCCTCGTTGTATATGTTCGGCGTTCTGTTTTCGAAAACTTCATCGGGAATACCCGCAACATATTCGGGCGGAATAAATTTTATATCTTTCGTTGTCTCTCTGCCTTGAATAAGACAGGACATACCCATCGTCATCTTGTCAGCCTCAACGATCGAGGTATCTTCGTTAAACTCAGATTTCGCTTCACGGCCGATACGGAATTCCGCTTTACAGAGAGGCGCTAAAATACTGTCGCCCGAACTGTCGCAGAAATATTTTGCGCTGACTTCGTAAAAACACTGAGTAGTCATCTGATAGCCCGTGACGGATTTAATTTTTCTCGTTCTGCCGTATTTGAATTCGCCCTCTTCCGTATCCGCATCCATGCAGGTGCAATTCAAAAGCAGAGTAATGTTTTCTTCACGTTTGACAAAATCATAGAGTACCGTGTCCCATATCGCAAAGCTTTTTGTGGGGTTACGGTAGAGATTCTCCAATGCAATTTCTTCCAATATACCGGTTTCTCTGTTGTCTCTGTCCGCCGCTCCGCATATCCACATTCTTATTTCGGACGATGCATTGCCGCCCAAAACCGGTCTTTCGTGCATTAAAACGACTTTAACGCCTTCTCTTGCCGCTGCGATCGCCGCCATCATTCCCGACATACCGCCGCCGACTACGCAAAGATCGCAATCTATATGTTTTCTTTTAAGCATAACAAAAATCCTCTCATTTCTGCTTTATACCGAAATTTTAACACTTATTTGCGGTTATGTCAAGGGGTAACAGCTTTATTTAGCTTTATATGATTTTTGACATTGTGCAAAATATACAAAAATATATTAATAATATATATGACTTTCTATATATTAAACTGATGTGTTCTGTTGACAAACAAAGATTCCTATGATAAAATATAAGTGTAACAATGTTTATAATCTTTTTATTTTGGGAAGTGAGTGATTAGACCAATGGGTTCATTTTAGTTCGAGCACAGTGGTATACATCATGCCTATAATTAAATCAAATAATCAGAATGTGTAGAAAGGATTGTTTATATGAAAAAAATACTATGTCTTTCCTTGAT
>CAJGDF010000267.1 GCA_904502105.1 uncultured Clostridia bacterium | reverse complement strand
TTCAACGATTTCTTTTCTTAACGGTGATGCGGATGCCAACTGTGGCCAGATTTTTGACGGACGGTTGTTACTGTATGCACCCATACCTGCGCGTAGTCTCAAAAGACCTTTTTCGGGTCGCATATGGCCGGGAACATCGTTCCATTTTTCGCCGCCGACTGCACCCAGAAGCACACTGTCGCTGTCTGTGCATCTCTTTAACATTTCTGCGGGCAGGGGATCTCCCCATTTATCAATGGCACAGCCGCCCATGTCAACCTCGGTATATGTAAAATCATGTCCGTATATATCTGCTATTTTGTTTAAAACAAGTATTGCCTGTTCTATTATTTCGGGACCTATGCCGTCGCCTCTGATGACAGCTATGTTCTTATTCATTTACATCCTCACTTTCTTTGATCGAAGCCAACAGTCCGCCGCATTTGATTATGTTCTGAATAAAAGGCGGGAAAGGCTGAGATTTGTATGTTTTACCTGTTGTTTTGTTTATTATCTCACCTGTATCGAAATCAACGCTGACCTCGTCATCTGCATTTATTTCATCGACCGCTTCGGGACATTCCAATATAGCAAGACCTATATTTATAGCGTTTCTGTAAAAAATTCTTGCAAAACTTTTTGCTATAACACATCCGACTTCGCATGTTTTGATTACAAGAGGAGCATGTTCTCTTGAAGAGCCGCAGCCAAAATTCCAGCCTGCAACTATTATATCTCCGCTTTTAACGTTTTTAACAAAATCCTTGTCTATGTCTTCCATGCAATGAGCCGCAAGCTCCTGGGCGTTGGAGGTGTTGAGATATCGTGCGGGAATTATAACGTCCGTGTCAACATTATCGGGGTATCTGAATACTTTTCCTTCTGTTTTCATCGTTTATTCCTCCACTGGTTCTGTAATATATCCGGTAAGTGCGCTTGATGCGGCAGTTTTTGGCGAAGCAAGATAAACTTCGCTCTTCGGATGTCCCATTCTGCCAACAAAGTTTCTGTTTGTTGTTGAAATACAACGTTCACCTTCAGCAAGAATACCCATATATCCGCCAAGACACGGTCCGCAGGTAGGTGTTGAGAAAACTGCACCCGCGTCAATAAATGCTGTTGCATAGCCTTTTTCGATACATTCTCTCATGATCTTCATCGTTGCGGGAATGATTATACATCTGACACCGTCCGCAACCTTTTTGCCCTTGAGAATTTCATATGCCGCCTGCATATCTTCCATTCTGCCGTTTGTACAGCTTCCGATAACTACCTGATCTATCTTTATATCCGACAGATTTTTTGCGGGTTTTGTGTTTTCGGGAAGATGCGGACAGCTTACCGTCGGAATAATTTCTGAAAGATCTATTTCTATAGTTTTTTCGTATTCGGCATCCTGATCTGCTTCATAAATAACGGGTTCTCTTTTTGCTCTGCCGTTGAGATATTTCATAGTTATTTCATCAACAGGGAATATACCGTTTTTTGCACCTGCTTCGATTGCCATATTACAAATGCAAAGTCGGTCGTCCATCGAAAGAGTCTTAATGCCTTCGCCTGTAAATTCCATACTCTTGTAAAGTGCACCGTCAACACCGATCATGCCGATTATTGTTAATATAACATCTTTACCGCTGCAATTTTTAGGAAGCTTACCCTTTAATTCAAAGCGTATAGCCGAAGGTACTTTGAACCAAGCCATACCGGTTGCCATTCCTGCCGCCATATCGGTACTTCCGACACCTGTTGAAAATGCACCGACAGCGCCGTATGTACAAGTATGACTGTCTGCCCCGATAATGCAGTCACCTGCGGTAACAATACCCTGTTCTGGAAGGAGTGCATGTTCGATACCCATTTTGCCCACATCGTAAAAATGGCTTACACAGTGCTCGCAGGCAAATTCTCTGCATGCTTTTGACTGCTCTGCTGCTTTGATATCTTTGTTTGGAACAAAATGATCGAGAACTATCGCAATTCTGTCTTTATCAAAAACACTGTCAAATCCCGATTTTTTGAACTCGTTTATAGCAACGGGAGTTGTTATATCGTTACCTAAAACAATGTCTAATTTTGCGTTTATAAGCTGACCCGGAACAACTTCCTCAAGTCCTGCATGATGTGCCAGGATCTTTTGTGTCATAGTCATTGCCATAATCAAATTCTCCTTAATTTTTATTTTTCATATTGTTGAACGCACTGATGAGCGCGTTGGCACTGGCATGGATAATGTCGGTATCTGTTCCTGCGCCCCAATTCATGTTGCCGTTTCCGTCTTTTATACCTATGTATGCTGCCGCCACACTTCCCGAGCCTTGTTCCTGCATACTGTGTTCGGTATATACCAAAAGCTCATAATTGTCTCCTGTAAATGCTTTGAGAGCATTACTTACAGCGTCGAGAGAACCGTTGCCCGTTGCTCTGATCGTAGTCGATTGTCCGTCCTTGACAAAAACGATCTCGGCTTCAACATCTGTTCTCTTTCTTCTGTGAAAATGCATCTCGGAAACGGAAATAGGTTCCTGATGGAAGAAATAGTGTTCTTTAAATATGTTAAGAACATCTGCAACCTTAAGCTCTCTGTGTTCTTTGTCGGAAATACTTTTGCAGAGGTAGCTTAAATGCTCTCTCATTTCTATTGGAAGAACATATCCGTATGTCTGCTCGAGCAAATAACCGATACCGCCCTTGCCGCTCTGCGAGTTTACTCTTATTACGTCCGCATCATATGTTCTGTTTATATCGTGAGGGTCTATCGGAATATACGGAACATTCCATTCGTGAAGCTCTTTTTCTTCTCTGTATTTCATTCCCTTTGCGATAGCATCCTGATGACTTCCCGAAAAAGCTGCAAATACAAGTGATCCTGCATACGGAGCTCTTTCGTATACGTGCATTCTTGTGCATTTCTCGTATTTTTCAACGAGATAGGGCATATTTGAAAGATTGAGTCCGGGA
>CAJGDF010000266.1 GCA_904502105.1 uncultured Clostridia bacterium | reverse complement strand
GTTTGGTTATCAACGATAAACATTACGCGGCATGTTGGATGAATGCTAAAAAGAGCGTTGAAGACGGTCTGATTAAGGATATTGAAATAGATGATTACAGAGAGGAGGACGAGTCTGAAAATGAGTGAAACTAAAACTCTCGTTGAAGTCAAAAATCTTAAAAAATATTTTGATATCAATATGGGTATGTTTAAAACACGCCCTCTCAAAGCTGTCGATGATATTTCATTTTCTATTCGTAAAGGTGAAACTCTCGGTCTCGTAGGTGAATCCGGCTGCGGTAAAACAACTGTTGGACGTACTCTTCTTCATCTTTATAAACCTACCTCAGGAAGTATTATTTACGACGGCAAAGAGCTTTTAACAAAACAGGATATTCACGAATTCCGCAAAAAAGCCACTATGGTTTTCCAGGATCCGTATTCATCGTTAAACCCCCGTATGACTGTTTCCGATATCATTGCTGAACCTCTTGATATCCACAAAATGTATAAGGATGAAGCTGAAAGACGTGAAAAAATTCTCGAACTTATGGCCCATGTCGGTTTGAACAGTGAACATGCTTCCAGATATGCTCACGAATTTTCGGGCGGTCAGCGTCAGAGAATCGGTATTGCAAGATCCTTAGCAGTTAACCCCGAATTTATAGTGTGTGATGAGCCGGTTTCTGCGCTTGACGTATCTATTCAGGCTCAGGTTATCAATATGTTTGGCGAACTTCAGGAAAAGCTCGGTCTTACATATCTCTTTATCGCACATGACCTTTTGGTTGTACGTCATATAAGTAACCGTATTGCGGTTATGTATCTTGGTAAAATGGTTGAACTTACAGATGCCGCAGAGATTTATGAACGCCCCATGCATCCGTATTCTAAGGCTCTGATGTCTGCTGTTCCCATGCCTGATCCTAAGATTGCACGTACAAATCAGCGAATTGCGCTTCACGGAGATATTCCGTCTCCTCTCAATGCTCCTTCGGGCTGCCCGTTCAGAACCCGTTGCGCTTATGCTTGTGACCGTTGTGCCGAAGAAGTTCCGGCATTCCGTGAAATTGAAAAGAATCATTTTGTTGCCTGCCACAGAGCAGAAGAACTGAACTGATTTTAAGGCTTTCAATGTATATACCTGTACTGTATAACGTGTGCATACTTTATACCGTACAGTTATTATAAAAAACAAAAAATATAAACAATCAGAAAGGAATTATCTTATGAAGAGAATTCTCGCGCTTGTTCTTGTTGTTTTAATGATGACTGCTACTCTCGCAGCTTGCGGCGGTAACGGCGGAACCTCAAATAACAACACTGTAACAGCACCCACACTTACTTATCTCTACAACACCAGTGATAGCCACAAGGTTATCGGTGAATATCTCCAGAGCGCTCTCGCAGCAGCCGGTATCACCATGAACCTTGAAAACCAGGAATGGGCTACATTCCTCGAAACCCGTAAAAACGGTGACTACTCCGTTGCAAGAAACGGCTGGCTCGCTGACTACAACGATCCTATCTGCTTCCTCGACATGTGGACTTCCGGATCCGGTAACAACGACGTTCAGTACGGTAAAGGCGCTCATGCTGACCTCAAAATGTACAGCATCGACCTCACTCCTTACGGCTACTCTGATAAAGTTGAAAACGGCACCTGGGCTGAAACCTATGACGTTCTCATCTCCCGTATCAAGAGCTGCACCGACAGCGCAAATCGTTATGCAATGATGCACCTTGCAGAAGATATGCTTATGGAAACCGGTTGTATCGTTCCTCTTTACTACTACACCGACCTTTACATGATCGATGATTCCGTTAAAGGCTTCTTCTCCAACCCCCTCGGTTACAAATACCTCATGCAGGCTAACGTAGACGGCAACACCGATTCTATCTCTGTATGTCTCGCTTCCGAACCCCAGACTCTCGACCCGGCTCTTAACAGTGCTGTTGACGGTGCTACCATGATCGCACACCTCTTCTCCGGTCTTGCTAAATGGGCTCAGGATGAAAACGGCAACCTCGTTATCGTTGCTGACGCCGCTGAATCTCTCCCCGAAGGTACTGTTAACGAAGATGGTACCGTTACCTACACCTACACCATCAAATCCGATATGAAGTGGTCCAACGGCGACGCTGTTGTTGCTTCCGACTTCGTAAACGCTTGGAACCGTGCTGCTTCCGCTGAACTCGGTGCTGACTACGGTTACATGTTCGAAATTGTTGACGGTTATGCTGAAATGCAGGAAGACACCTCTAAGAAACTCAATGCTATCGCTGATGACGCTGCAGGTACTATCACTGTAACCATCGAAAACGCTATTTCTTACTGGAACGAACTTCTCGCATTCCCCACTTACTTCCCCGTACACTCTTCTGCTTACGGTAACGAAGCTTGGGCTACCGATCCTTCTACCTACATCTGCAACGGTTCCTACACCATCTCTGCTTGGGAACATAACTCTGTAATCACCCTCACCAAGAACGAAAACTACTTTGATGCTGCTAACGTTACCATGAAAGAAATCAAAATGTTCCTTTCTGATGACTCTAACAACATGCTCTCTAACTTCAAGAACGGTTCTTGGCTCCTTATCGATGACGTTCCCACCAACGAAATCGCTACTCTTAAGACCGAATACCCCACCGAATTCGTAATCGCAGGTCAGATCGGTACTTACTACGTATGCTGGAACGTTAACGAAGATCTCCTTCCCGGCAGCAGCCTCGAAGGCGTTGAAAAAGAAAAAGCTCAGCAGGAAATCAGAAATGCTATCGCTCTTCTCTTCGACCGTAACTACATCGTTAACGACATAGCTCAGGGTGGTCAGCTCCCCGCTTCTTCTTTCGTTGCTATGGGTATGACTGATGCTGACGGTAATGAGTTCTACAAGAACGCTAACAAGGCAGCAGGCAACTCCTTCGTTGGTTACTTCGACACTTCTGCTTCT
>CAJGDF010000265.1 GCA_904502105.1 uncultured Clostridia bacterium | reverse complement strand
GTAACCGCGATATTGGAACTGTGGTCGGATACTCTGCCGTAGCTTGTTACGAGATCATTAAGAACAAAGCCATGGTTTATTGTACATGTACCGTTCTTGAGACGGCTGATATGATTTTTCTTCATTATAAGCTTTATCTCATCAATTACCTGCTCAAGAGGCTCAACTGATGTTGCGAGTTCAACATCATTTTCACAGAAAGAACGCACAGTCAAGCCGATAATCTCGCGAATAGCCGCAGAAACATTTTCAACTTCTTTACGGGCTTCATCGGAGAAGACAATTTTCTTTTCATAAATTTCTTTTGCAACATCAACAAGATTTACCGCATGGTCGGCAATTCTTTCAAAGTCGTCAATAGTATGAAGAATTTTAGTGACGTTTTTGGTGTCAGCATCGGAAAGCCCGATCTTTGAAAGTTTCATCATATAAGTACCGAGTTGGTCTTCGTACTTATCAATATAATCTTCCATTTCAAGAATTTCTTCGGCTTTCTTTTCGTCATAATTAAAAATTATATCAATTGACTCAAGAAATGCTTTTGTTGAAAGATTACACATATCAATAACGGTATCAAGAGATTTTTCAACCGCTACTGTGGGAACGGTAAGAAGTCTGTCGTCGAGAACAATGGACGGAACATCTTTCTTATCGGTTTCGGGGATGATCTTATTTGCAAGTTTTTCAAGCTGTTTTGAGAAGGGAAGAAGGATGAATGTTGTTGCAACGTTAAAAATACTGTGTACAATTGCAATCATGAAAGGAGTGATCTCCATATCAACAAAAGCCCAGTTAAAAATAAGGTCACAAACACAGAACGGAATAAGGAAAATAAGTGTACCGATTATATTGAATGAAAGATGAACAACGGCAACTTTTTTTGCATTACGGCTTACACCGATACTTGAAATAACAGCAGTTACACATGTACCGATATTCTGACCCATAATAATGGGAATAGCCATACCGTATGTTACACCACCCGCCATAGAGAACGCCTGAAGAATTGCAACAGAT
The DNA here is from genome assembly GCA_904502105.1 of uncultured Clostridia bacterium. Lineage (GTDB taxonomy): Bacteria > Bacillota > Clostridia > Oscillospirales > UBA644 > HGM12619. Next base: position 1,927 of record CAJGDF010000265.1, on the reverse strand, counting down.
GCTGCAGAGCTTTGGATAATACCTGTAAAAACGGCACCTACAAGAACTGCAAGAATGGGGTTTGTAAACATCATAAGAACTTCTCTGAATTCGGGCATTGCAGAAAGAGGTTTCATCGCATCTGACATCATCGTCATACCGAACATCAAAATCGCAAAACCGAGAAGTACGTGACCTGCGCTCTTTGTTTTCTGATTTTTGCTTATCATTGTAAGCAAAATACCGATAAACGCAAACAAAGGCGAGAAGTTTGCCGGTTTTAAAATATCGATCCACCAAACGCCGCCGTCAAGGCCTGCAAGGCTCAGGATCCATGCTGTAAGAGTTGTACCGATATTGGAACCCATCAAAACGCCTATCGTTTGACCGAACTCAAGAATACCTGAGTTAACAAGACCGACAAGCATAACGGTTACAGCTGACGAAGATTGAACGGCAATCGTTAAACCAGCACCGAAAATCATTGCAAGAAAACGGTTTTTGGTTACTGTTTTTAAATTTTTGTTTAAAGCACCGTTGGAAGATTTTTCAAGTCCGTCGGACATTACGTTCATACCGTAAAGGAACAACGCAAGTCCACCAAGAAGAGAAAACACTGAAAAAATATCCATATCTGTTCTCCTTTTTATGAAAACATATTTCCGTATATTTTTATTCTTAATTAGTATAACACAAAAAATGACAAAAATCAACAGTTAATCTGCCAATAAATATATTATTTTTTTAACATCGTTTCTAAACACAAAAAAAACAGCCCGCCGAATGAACGACGGACCGCTTGATTATTTGATTTTATCCCCTCTTCAAATCCCTTGCAGAACCTCTGAAGGCTTTGTTTATCGCAAAAACAGAAACTAACAAAGACAAAAGCAACATAAGACAGTATGAAAATGCAATTGATGATATGTTGAAAGTAAAAACAGAGAAAAATTCAACATTTCTCAGCAAAGTTTCGGATACGATCAATAAGAGCGTATTCCCGAGAATAAAAGCAATGGAAGAAATGGAAACGAATTGAAGGAACGTTTCGATAAAGATTACAAACCTCGAAAAACCGATAAGTTTTTTTATGTTAATTATTTGCTTGATCTGATCGACATAATAACTGCAAAAAACCATAGCAGTTATAAATATCATCAAAACAGATATATCCAAAACGTTACCCGAAACACCGATGCTAAGTTTATTTTCAGGTTCTTGTTCAATATAGTTATAACATCCGTTTGACATTTTAATAATATGATCTACAACAGCATCACGATGATGTTCGGTTCTGCCATCAATAAGTACAGGACGGCCTTCATATCCGTACTGTTCAATAACTGTGGGAAGAGTCAGGAAAACCCAATCGTCAACAGTTGTATCGTGGCCTTCTCTTCCTGCAACGCCTATTACTTCGTATTCTGTGCCGCTGTAAGTCAATATTTTTTTACCATCTTTTTCTTTTACAAAGTCTGTAAGAACATTTTTACCAACAACAGCGTAATTACTTATTTGAGAAATCTCAGTTTCGGTAAAGAATCTACCATCTGTCACCTCAGGAACCCCGTAATCTCCCCTAAAATACCAACCGCGAACCTTTGGCCCGAGAACTTCATCGTAAAGCGTATTTACAGTTATATCAACGACATAGCCTGCGGTATTTTCCACATTGAAAATGGATTTAACTTCAGTTGATTTATCGTTATCCTGTTTTTGTAAATAAAACAATCTTGCATCATATGAAATAAAATTATTCTGATATCGGTCAATATGATCGAGCTGATAACTGTAACTGTTCAGGAAAGTTATACAAACACTGACAAGCATTATCATGATGAAAAATAAAACTTTATATAACGGCTGTCTTTTATTCTTTTTGAACTCTTTACCTCGTATAAGTTCTGCAATACTGTACTTTTTCAATTTCAAGGAAACAAACAACAAT
>CAJGDF010000264.1 GCA_904502105.1 uncultured Clostridia bacterium | reverse complement strand
TTATGACATTGAGGGTCCACCCGTTCCCATTCCGAACACGGTAGTTAAGCTCAATCGTGCCGACAATACTTGGTGGGCAACCGCCCGGGAAGATAGGTCGTTGCCAACACATAAAAGCAGCCACCCAATAGGGTGGCTGCTTTTTTTATCATATCGTGTCAGAAATTGTAGCCGAGCGTCACATAACGGTATACATTGCCGAAATCGTCATAAAGAGCTCTGGCATAGCGTACAATAATGAATGAGGCAGGTTTGCCGTTTACGCTCTGACGTGCAGACAGGGTGATTTTGCTTTGAAAAACAAGTGTGATTTCGCCGCTTTCACTAACGAGTGTTTCAAAAAGATCTTCTTTTAGCTCGGGCAGCTCATAATTCTCGAGGAATTCCTCACCAAGCTCATTTCCTTCACAGCAAATATTATGTATATCGTGCCGAAGCAACCATTTTGCAACGGCGATTCTCAGGCTTTCTTTGGATTTTAGCTTGTTGTTCAATGCCATAACTCCCGAAAATGAATGGATTGTTTGTCCGTCTTGCATAAATTTGTTTGACGGCTACCATTAAAATACCACAAAAGACCCAAACTTGCAACAAAAGTGAAGGAAAATAAAAATAAACTTGCAAAAAGAGTTTTGTTATAGTAGAATAGATAACCGATACGTAAAAATGTAATAATATATATAGGTGATAAAATGGCTCTTTACAGTGAACTTTCCTGCGAACAACTTCGTGCAACATACGAAGAAGTTAAGCAACAATATGACGAATTCAAGGCAAGAGGTCTTGAACTCAATATGGCACGTGGCAAGCCCAGCCCTGCACAGCTCGATATGTCTATGGATATTTTCGACAGTGTCAATGCGCTCAACGGCTATAAAGCTGAGGATGGCACAGACTGCCGTAACTACGGTAACCTTACAGGTCTTGAAGAGTGTAAGACAATTTTTGCTCAGGCACTCGGTGTGCAGAACAGCAACATCATTGTCTGCGGTAACTCAAGCCTTAATATAATGTTTGACTATATTTCACAGTGTATGACACACGGCGCTTACGAAGGTGCAACTCCCTGGCTTCTTCAGGGCAAGATCAAGTTTGCGTGCCCCGTACCCGGTTATGACAGACACTTCTCAATATGCGAACATTTCGGAATCGAAATGGTCAATGTTCCCATGCTCGAAACAGGTCCCGATATGGATGTTCTTGAAGAGCTTGTAAAGGATAGCTCTGTCAAGGGTATGTTCTGCGTTCCCAAGTATTCAAATCCTCAGGGTTACACTTTCTCTGATGAAACGGTACGCCGTATTGCTGCGCTCAAGCCTGCAGCGGACGATTTCAGAATTATCTGGGATAACGCTTATTTTGTTCATGATATTTTCGAGAACGGCGATACTCTTCTCAACATCTTCCCCGAGGCTGAGAAAAACGGCAAGGAAGATATGATTATCGAGGTTGCTTCAACTTCAAAAATCAGCTTCCCCGGTGCAGGTATTGCCGTCGTTTCAGCGAGTGAGAACAACGTTCGTATGATCAAGCAGCGTATGAACAACCAGATTATCGGTCACGATAAAATCAATCAGCTCCGTCATGCAAGAGTTCTCAAGGACGTAAACGGTCTTCGTGAATATATGAAGCGCCACGCAGCTATACTCAGACCCAAGTTTGATATCGTGCTCCGTTCTCTTGACCGTGATCTTGAGGGTTGCGGCATTGCAACGTGGACAAATCCCAAGGGAGGCTATTTTGTAAGCCTTGACGTTATGGAAGGCTGCGCAAAGCGTGTTGTTGAGCTGTGCCGCCGTGCAGGTGTTGTGCTCACAAATGCAGGTGCAACATACCCCTACGGTCTTGACCCCAAGGATACAAATATCCGTATTGCTCCTTCCTTCCCCTCACTTGATGAGCTTCGTGATGCGATGAAGCTGCTTTGTATAGCAGTTAAACTTGCAGCGCTCGAAAAGCTGATGGACGAAGAATAATCTGTTTTTATGCACCCTGAATTGTACCTGTGTATGATTCGGGGTGTTTTGTTTTATGTAATGTCGTTTGGAACTTGATTTTTTGATGTGATACAAATATAATTGTATTCAAATTGTTTTTGCGGAGTGTGCGTATGAAAAAACTCGGATACAAAAGTACAACTGTCAGTTGTTATATAGGTTATATATCCCAGGCGATAGTGAATAACTTTTCACCTTTGCTCTTTGTTATGTTCAGCACTCAGTTTGATATAAGCCTGACACAGCTCAGCCTTATGATTGCTGTCAATTTCGGTGTTCAGCTGCTGACTGATTTTGTTGCGGCGCGTCTGGTTGACAAGGTCGGATACAGGCCTTGTGGCGTTTTGGCGCACTTCCTTTGTGCGGCAGGTCTTTCTCTGATGAGCATATTGCCTTATCTGATGCCGCCTTATATCGGTCTTCTGATTTCTGCTGTCTTCAGTGCGGTCGGCGGCGGACTTATCGAAGTTATAGTCAGCCCGATAATCGAAGCTTGTCCGAGTGATAACAAGGCGTCTGCGATGAGTCTGCTGCATTCGTTTTACTGCTGGGGACAGATGGCTGTCGTGCTTTTTTCAACTCTTGTATTCCGCTTTGCGGGTATGGGTGCGTGGCGTGTTATGGCTTGCGTATGGGCGCTTATTCCGCTTGTCAATGCGTTCCTTTATATGTTTGTGCCGATAAACGCTCTCCCGTCAGAAGACGGCCATTCGGGTCTGTTCTCTCTTTTTAAAAAGAAAACGTTTGTTATCGCGTTCCTTATGATGCTTTGTGCAGGTGCAAGTGAGCTGTCAATGAGTCAGTGGGCATCTGCTTTTGCCGAAAAAGGACTTAACGTTTCAAAAGCAATGGGCGATTTGCTCGGCCCGTGTATGTTTGCCGTGTTTATGGGCATTGCCCGTGTGTTTTACGGTAAATTCGGCGAAAAAATTGCGCTCAGCAAATTTAT
>CAJGDF010000263.1 GCA_904502105.1 uncultured Clostridia bacterium | reverse complement strand
TTGAAGTATGGAATATATGTATTCTCAAAGTTTTGCCTCTGCCTTTTTCCGTTGATAATTATTGTGATCATTCTCATTTCGCTTTTTTCGTTTGACCTTTACGATGTTTCAAATTTCCGTCCCGTACTGCTTAACGATATTCCGCAAATAATGGATGTGGGGCTGGGCATCAGTTCGTATTCATTCGGGGAAGCGGTTCTTCTTATCGGTTTTATCGGATCCGTCGGTTCAAAAAACGATTCAGTCGGCCTTGCAAAAAAGAATATGATCAGAACGGTTCTTTGGGGCTCTGCGGTAAGCGCATTGTTTATTATGGGAATTATGATGTCAAATGTTCTCATTCTCGGCGAGGAAACAATGAAAAGACTGTATTTCCCGTATTATATTGCTGTTTCCATGATCGAGCTCGGCGATTTTATAACCCATATTGAAGTTATTGCTGTAATAATTTTTATCTTAACGCTTCTTGTTAAGGCGGGGGTCGGAGTTTCTGTTGTTTCGGATTCATTCCGTAAACTGTTCAAGGTAACCAAACCTGAAAAATTGCTTTTTCCAATCATCTTTTTTATTACAGTTATTTCTCTTCGGCTTTTTTTTAACGCACAGCAGATGTCTCTTATTACCGAGTTTAACAAATACATCGGTTTTGTTTTTCAGCTTCCGATACCTCTTTTTGCGCTGATATGCGCAGAAATAAGAAAACGTAAAATTAAAAGGTAGGTTTTTTTATGATTATTAAAATTACGGCAAGATTTTCCGATACCGAAAGCGCTGAATTTACGCTTGGCAGACTGTCCGAAACAGTAAAAACCGTTTATGAATTGAGACTGTATTACGATACGGAGCATGACGGTAACGGCCTTGCAAATAATATTTTTTACAGTGCAAAAAATTCTTTTTTGCCATACCGATCAAGAGAAAGTGTTTCATTCCCCTTTGAACTGGACAGAGAGGATAAACTGTATTCCGAGTGTTTTGTTTCGGTCGTTTGCGACAGTGACGATGTTGAACAGATACGTTCGATCGTTTACAACGGCGGCGGCTTTGATGTTGATGTATCGGAGCTGTGAACTTATCCTTGACAAATGAAAAAAATAGGGGTATAATGTCACCGTAAACAATAATAAGGGGTGACGGACTTGGCTTATAAAATCGAACTTCATTGTCATACTTCTCCCGTCAGCGGCTGCTCAAATCTGCGCGGCGCGGAGCTTGTTAGACTTTATGCGGAAGCAGGATTTTCCGCTATAAATATTGCAGATCATTTCACTTCGGGATTTTTCCGTGAACAGGATTTTACGGATTACTTTTACGGATATCATGCCGCTGTCAGAGAAGGTGAAAAACGCGGCGTGAAGGTTTATCTCGGCGCGGAATTCCGTTTCAACGGTTCAAATAACGACTATCTGCTTTTCGGTGTTGATAAAGAATTCCTTTTCAAAGCAAAGGAAATGTTTGACAGCACTCATGAGCAGTTCCACAATTTCTGTAAAGAAAACGGTGTCCTTCTTTATCAGGCTCATCCGTTCCGTGACGGTATGACTCGAACAGAGCCTGCTTTTATTGACGGCATTGAGGGTTACAATATGCATCCTCACCATCATTCGAGAAACGAGCTTTCTCTTCAGTTTGCTGAGGAAAACGGCCTTCCCATCATTTCAGGCTCGGATGCCCATGAAAAGCATATGGTCGGACGCGGCGGTATTATTGCAGACGTTCTTCCCAACGACAGCAAAGGCCTGCGAGATCTTATTTTAAGCGGTGATTTTGAACTTTACCATGAAGGAGAGTGTGTCTGATGGCTTTTATTCAAATGAACATTTTTTCTGATTCCATCGGTATTGCAACCCCCGTTAATATTATAATGCCGGAAAATTCCAAGGAACCGCCTGCTGTTCTTTATCTTCTTCACGGTCTTTCTGACGATCACAGCATGTGGACCCGCCGTACATCTATTGAACGTTATGCCGAAAGCCGCAATCTTGCGGTAATTATGCCCACAACCTACAGAGGTTATTATACCGATATGGAAAACGGCTATAATTATTGGACATACATCGCTGAGGAGCTTCCCAAAAAACTTCATTCAATGTTTAACATTTCCAAAGAACGCGATAAAACTTTTGCCGCAGGTCTTTCGATGGGCGGTTACGGCGCTCTCAAGCTCGGCCTTCGTCAGCCCGAAAGATTTAAAGCCGTTGCAGCGTTTTCGTCTGCGGCTGATATGAATGTACGTGTGGCAGTTAATGAAGAGCATATTCGTGTTTTCGGTAAAGAGCTTTCGGAAGAAAACGATCTTTTCCGCCTCGCTGAAAAATTGAACAGAGAAACCGCTCCCAAAATCTATATGTGGTGCGGTACCGAGGATTTCCTTCTTGACAGCAACAGACGCTTTTCTTCTCACGTAAAAGATCTCGGTCTCGATATAATTTACTCCGAATCAGAGGGCGGACATTCCTGGGAAAAATGGGATGAGCAGATTAAAAAGGCGCTTGACTGGTTTGATACACTTTAATTTAGTGTAATATGACGGAATTGCGGTTCACAAATTTGTCAAGTTTGTGCGATTTTAACGAAAGTTGCTTTTTATACAATTTTTTTTGAAAAAGTACTTTTATTTCTTGTTAAAATGTGCTATAATATATTCGTAATAAGAAACGATTTAGGGCGAAATGTTATAAACTAATGAGTTCTGATTACAAAATGACATAAGGAGTGAAACGTATGCAAATTACCTACATCGAAAAGAAATGTCACATTTGGGACAGCACGAAGGATTACACAGAAAAGAAGCTCAAAAAGCTTGAAAAATTCTTTGCCGGTGATTGCGTCGTACACGTTATCTACACTCTGGAAAGAGATGACAACTGTAAGGTCGAAGTTACCGCAGATTACAACGGCATCATTTTCAGAGCACAGGAAACAACCAAGGATTTCCGCGAAAGCGTTGATAGGATA
>CAJGDF010000262.1 GCA_904502105.1 uncultured Clostridia bacterium | reverse complement strand
TAGTTAAAAAATCTTATTGACAATACAAAATTAATGTGATATAATGTGGTCATAAAATAACAATTAATGGGTGGGTAGAATGGAAAGATAATGAAGGAAAAACTTTGGATGAAATATATAGAAAATAGAATTCATACATAATCTATATTAATTTTAGGAAAAGGCTGCTGATTGATAAGCCTTTTTCTTGTTTTTTACTTTATCCGTAAATCTGCGAGTAAGAGGTTAAATATGAAAAAAATAATTGTTATCGGATGTCCCGGGAGTGGAAAAAGCACTTTTTCGAGAGAATTACATAATAAAACGAGTATTCCTCTTTATCATTTAGATATGATGTATTGGAATGCAGATAAAACTAAAGTTGAGAAATGTTTTTTTCTTGAACAGTTGAATAACGTTTTGAATGAAGATATGTGGATCATCGACGGTAATTACGGTTCAACTATGGAATTAAGGATGCAAAAATGCGACACGGTTATTTTCTTAGATTATCCGCTTGAGGTTTGTCTTGGCGGAATAAAAGAAAGACAGAATAAGCCCCGAAGCGATATGCCTTGGATCAATACCGAAAATGATGATACCGAATTTATTGAGTTTATTAAAAATTATAATTTTCAAAGCAGACCGAATGTAATTGAACTATTAGATAAATATTCCGATAAAAATATTCATATATTTAAAAGCAGAGAAGAAGCCGATGTTTTCCTGAATCAAATTTAATTAACTTGACTTTTTTTGGTAAGTATGTTATATTAACAATATAAGCTTTTTACTTATTATACTAATAGAAAGGAAAATATCATGAAACGATTTATTTCTCTGCTTTTTATAATTCTTTTTCTTTTTTCAGTGTCTTGTGCTGTTAATAATGAAGTTGAAGAGCCATTTGATCTTGATTTTTCTGTAATGGATGGACCTCCAAACCTTGATGGTTTTGAATTTACTATAAGGTTTTATGATCATTTTGTTCCAGAAGACGGCTCCCTTTTCGGATACAAGCAAAGCACTGAATTCAATGATGCTGTTCTTAAAAGAATCAGTGATATTGAAACGGATTTGAATTGCGAAATAACCCCTTTAAATGCACCCGGCGCTCATCCTGAAGGCACGATAACTCAAATTCTCATGGCAGGACAGCATCTTTGGGATTGCATTCAGTCCAGCTCTTGGGATATTCGTCCTTTAGTTGAAAACAAAGTTTTCGAGCCTCTTTCACAGGTTTCTGATATAATAAACTATAATGACAGCGAAAAATGGGGCAACTGGAGACTTCTTGAACAGGGCGTATGGGATGGCGAGATATACGGTTTAGTTCCTGTTAAATGGCCTGATGTTTCAGTCTCGTCCGGATATGTTTTTGTCTTTAATGAAAAAATGGCTGATCGTTTAGGACAACCTGATCCTCGTGAGTATGTTGAAAACGGATCATGGTCGAGAGAAAAACTTGGTGAAATGATGATCACTTATACAACAGATTCTCTCGGATTTCCATTAAAAGCGCTTTTTACCTATGAAGGTCATTTTTACGATTCCGCTTTACGTGCGAATAATGCTCAGGCATATAAATTGGTTGACGGTGAATATATCTCCGGTTACCATACTCCCGAAGGGTTAGATGCATTGACCTGGGCAGACAATTTCCTTCATGTCGATTATAAGGATTGTACTTATCCGGAGGATCCCGGAGATGCAGGCAGAAACGATCTATTTATAAACGAACACGTTGCTATGCTTTTTGACCCCATAATTGAAATTTACAGCTCAAATTCCAATATTCCGTTTGAGGTTGAAAACTTTTGTATTCTTCCTATGCCTAACGGTCCTGAGCGTCAAGATCAACCTTATACCACATTTTTCGAACGTGTCCGTAGTCATACATTCTTTCCTATAAACGGGAATATTGAAGCTTCTGCAATTATTGCTAATGCTCTTTTTGAACCTCTTGACGGATTTGGCGAGGATGAGTTGAAAGAATATAATCTCAGATATTATTTCCATGACGAAAGAGACTATTATCTCGCAAAGGAAATTTTTGAAAACCAGAGATACAGCTTTGTTTCCGACGGTGTAAGATCCCGTGTCGTCGAAGCTCTTTACGGAAATCATTCAATGACAGTTCCGGCGATTCTCGATTCGACAGAAGAAGCTCAGAATGATGTTGTTCTTCAGAAACTTGTTCCCACTGTTGAATCTCTTGAAGATATTTTCGGTGAAGAAATATTACAAAACAACTGAACATAAAGTGGAGGTTAGCTATGTTACTTATAAAAAACGGTTATATCAAGCCTATGGTCGGCGCTGATATTGAAAACGGTTGCGTTCTCATCGGGGATGACGGCAAGATCGTATCTGTCGGAAAAGATATTACTGTAAACGGTGATGTTGATGTAATAGATGCCGGCGGCAGACTTGTTACTCCGGGTTGTGTTGAAGCACACTGTCATATCGGTGTTCATAATTCTGCGATGCGTTGGGAAGGTGCTGACTATAACGAAACATCTGATCCCGTAACCCCTCAGATGAGAGCTATCGACGGTATCAATCCTATGGACGAGGCTTTTGAACTTGCGATAAAAAACGGTGTTACAACTGCCTGTACAGGTCCCGGCAGCGCAAACGTTGTCGGAGGTACGTTTGTTGCAATAAAGCTTGTAGGCAAACGTATTGACAAAATGATCGTTAAAGATCCCGCTGCGATGAAATGTGCTTTCGGCGAAAATCCGAAAGGTGTTTACGGTCAGAACTCCCGCAAGGCTCCCGTAACACGTATGGCTACAGCCGCTATGTTACGTGAACTTTTGTTTAAATCAAAAAATTATTATGAAGCAAAACAGAACGGAAAAGATCCCGCTTTTGATATGAAGCTGGAAGCAATGATCCCCGTTATCAAAAAAGAGATCCCATTGAAAGCCCATGCTCACAGAGCTGATGATATTTTTACAGCTATCCGTATAGCAAAAGAGTTTGATGTGC